>QNDV01000432.1 GCA_003646045.1 bacterium | reverse complement strand
GCATCCAGGGTCACGCCGGCGATTTGCCCGCTATGGTGCCAACTGCCGTCCCGGCGTTCCAGGAAATCGGTGCCCCCGTCCTCGCGGGGGGCCAAAGCCACGACCGTGCCGTCATCGAAGCACTGGATGTCGGCGATGCCGGCCCTGGTGTGGCGGTAGTCCTCGGACCAGGCCATACCGTCGTAGTGCAGGATCACGCCTGCGTCGCCACCCACGAAGATGTCGCTGGCCGAGCGACCATCGATGGTGACATAGAGTAGCTCCGGGCCGATGTCGATGGTCTGCCAGACAGTGCCGTTCCAGTGCAGCGTACCGTTGCCCACGGCCCAGACGTTGTTGGGGGCAGAGCCCCAGACCGCCATCAGATCATGATCCACCGGCTCATCCAGGACGTACTGATCACCTTCAAGGCGCAGGATCTTGCCGAAGGTGCCCACCACGAAGACGTGCTCATCGGTGGCCCAGACCCCGCGCCAGTCCGTCAGACGCAGACCGCTGTAGACCCGCTCCCAGCCGCCGGGAGCTTCGCGGTAAACCACCCCCAGATTGCCGGCCAGGTGGACGTGACCCGCCGGGCCGCCCGCCGCCCAAAGTTCGAAAAGCGGCTCACGGTCCTGGCCGAAGATCTCCTTGTACTCGGCCACCAGGTCGGACACGTCCAGTTCGGTGGAGGTCCAGCCGTTGAGATTGCCGCGCTGGATGAACGGGGCGGCACGATCCGCATCGAAGCCCAGGCTGAGCACGTCGTTGGGACCCGTGCCCCACACCTCGGTGGACCACCAGCCAAGGGGGTCGGCCACTACTTCCTCATCATCACTGCAGCCGCCAACGGTCACGGCCAGCAGCAGGGTCATGGTCAGTATCAGGTTCCGCACGTCTACTGCTCCTTGCGACCGGGATGCTCGGGCGGCAATTCCGCCCTGGACCCTGCCGGCCGCCAACCTGGATAGGGATTGACGACGATGTCGGTACTTGCACTGTGATCGTCCACGCTCACAGTCAAAGTATAGGTCATGGGCTCCACGAAAACAGGACCCGCCCTCCGGGCGTTGCCGAAACGGTGCTGTTCGTCGGCCTGTAGGTCCCAGACCACCCGGTTCAGGCCGGGACGGCCTCCGCCGCCGAGGGTGCGTATCACGGTGCCGGCGGTATCGGCCACGGTCACCGACACTTCGGCTTCCGGCAGGTCACGCAACCAGTAGGTCGCCACCGCGCCGTCGGGGGGATTGGCGCCACGGAAAACCCGGTTGCCGCTGCCGTAGCCCCGGAAGCCGTAGAGGCGCGGCGTCGCGGCGGCGGCAGCGAACAGGTGCAACGGTTCATCCTTGATCGAGTCCAGGGTGGCCAGGCAGGACAGGTCGTCGATTATCCACAGGCTGCGACCGTGGGTAGCGGCCACCAGATCACTTTCCACGGCCTGCCACGCCAGATCATAGACCGGCACCGTGGGCAGGGACTTGCCGCCCAGTTCCAGCCAGTGCCGCCCCCGGTCCAGGGTCACGTAGGCCGCGTGTTCGGTGCCGCAATAGAGTACGTCCGGGTTGCCCGGGTCCTCACGCACCACCCGCACGGGACTGCCGTCAGGCAGATCGCCCTGGATCTCACGCCACTTGCCGCCGCCGTTGTCCGTCCTGAGCACCAGGGGCCTGAAGTCGTCGCTGCGATGCCCGTCCACCGCACAGTAGGCTGTCCGGCTGTCATGGGCTGAAGCTTCCAGGTGGGCCACGTAGAGCCCCCTCAACTGCTTGGGGGTCACGTCCTGCCAGTGGTCGCCATCGTCAACCGTAACGTGCACGCGGCCGTCATCGCTGCCCGCCCACAGTATCCCTGTAGTCAGCGGCGACTCGGCCAGGGCGGTCAGGGTACCGAAGGTCTCGGCCTCGGAGCCCTCGCTCATCACCCGGTCGGTATCGCGTCGCGTCAGGTCACCACTGATGGCATACCAGTAGTCGCCGCGAGCAGTGAGTTTGAAGACCCGGTTGCCGGCGTGATACAACACCGTCGGATCGTGGGCCGAGATGAGAAACGGTGCGTCCCAGTTGAAGCGCAGGCGCTCCTGGCCCTCATCCGCCGCCGCCCGCAGCGGCACCACCAGTTGGGTGTCCAGGTGGATCCGTCCCAGATTGCCACCCTGGCTCGTGGCATAGACGATGTTCCGGTCCACCGGATCGAAGAGCACCCTGAAACCGTCACCACCGTAGATGGCACGCCAATCCTCGGCCAGGATCCCGGGGCTGTTGGCACTACCCGCCTTGAAGGCGGTGGCCGACGGACCAATCCACGAGCCGTTGTCCTGCAGGCCACCCCCCACCCGGTAGGGGCGCGAAGTGTCCGTGGCCACGTGGTAGAACTGGCCCAGGGCCAGATGATTGACGAAGTCCCAGGTCGCCGCGCCGTCGTGGGAGATATACAAGCCGCCGTCGTTGCCCAGCAGGATGCGCTCAGGGTCAGCCGGGTCCAGCACTATGGCATGATGATCGACGTGCACCTCGGCGGAGGTGGAGCGGAAAGTCATACCCCCATCGTCACTGACCGCCACGTTCCAGCCCGGCATGTACACGCGGTCGGGATTTTCGGGATGCACGGCCACCCGCGAGAAATAGAAGGGGCGAAAATTGAGATCATTGACCCGCCGCCAGGTGTCTCCTCCGTCGTTGCTGCGGAAGAGGCCACCGGCGGGAGAACGATCGTCAAAAGCGCTGCGACCGCTGCCGCCCTGGTCACTTTCCACCACTGCGTACAGGATGGAAGGGTCGGCCACGTGCACGGCCAGGCCGATGCGACCCGTGCGTGCCGGCAAGCCGGCGGTCAGTCTGGTCCAGCTGTCGCCACCGTCACGGCTGCGGTAGATGCCGCCCCTGTCACTGATCCCTTCGAAACTCCAGGCCGTGCGTCGGGCCCGGTAGAGGGCCGCGTAGAGGGTGCCGGTACTGTCTGGCGCCAGCACCACGTCGCAGGCCCCCACCTCGTCATCCACTTTCAGCACATGATCCCAGGAAGCGCCGCCGTCGCTGGTACGGAAAATTCCGCGTTGGGAGTTCTGGCCCCAGAGGTGTCCCATGGCCGCCACGAAGCAGCGGTCGGGATCATCCGGGTCCACCGCCAAACGAGGGATATTGTGGGTCTCCGTCAGGCCGACGTGCTCGAAACTGGCTCCGGCATCGGTGCTGCGGTACACGCCGTGCCCCCAGGACACGGAGTTGCGTCCGTTGCCTTCCCCGGTGCCCACCCAGACGATGCGACCGCGGCCCTGCTCGATACGGTCTGAAACGGGCACCGTGTCCCCGGCGGCGGCCAGCG
>QNDV01000431.1 GCA_003646045.1 bacterium | reverse complement strand
CATCACCTACCCGGACCGCGGCGGGGCCTACCAGTGCTTCGACCAGGTAAACGTAATCAGGAACATGGCCAAGTGGTCGGCCACCTGCGCCTACGCCGAGCGCATTCCCGAACTGCTGCGGGCGGCCCTGCGCAAGTGCTACCAGGGCCGACCGGGCGTGGTGCACCTGGATGTCCCGGAAAACCTGATCAACGGACCGTGTCCCGCCGCGCCCATCCTGGCCCCCGAGCGGTATCGCCGCACCATGCCCATCGCACCCCTGGCCGAGCAGGTGGAACAGGCCGCCGAACGGCTCATCGCGGCCCGGCTGCCCATGATTCATGCCGGCAGCGGCGTCATCCACGCCGGGGCCTTCGAGGGCCTGCGCCGGGTGGCGGAACAACTCCATGCGCCGGTGACCACCTCCTGGGCCGGTCGCGGCGTGCTCGACGAGCGCCACCCCTTGGCATGGCCGATGGTATACATCGAGGCCAACAACGCCCTGCGCAACGCCGCCGACGCCGGCCTCTGCCTCGGCTCGGACCTGGGCGAAACCGACTGGTGGGGCAAGGCGCCCTACTGGGCCAAAACCGCGGACCAGCAGTTCATCCAGGTGGACATCGATGAAGAGCGCCTGGCGCGCAACCGGGCCAACGACCTGGCCATCGTCGGCGACGTGGGCCTCTTTCTCGAAATGCTCACCGCGGCCCTGGACCGCCGCGGGGCCGGCGTGGACCTGGCGGCCGGCAAGGCCCGGGTGGCGGAGCTGGCCGGGCTGAAAGACGAAGAACGCTGGAAACTCGACGAGATGCTCTCCCTGCCGGGCGACCCCATGATTTCGTGCCAGGTACCCAGGGTCTGCCGGGAGATGTTCGCAGATGATGCCGTGGTGGTCTTCGACGGGGGCAATACGGCCGTCTGGGGCAATTTCTACACCGAGCTGCGATGCCCCAACAGTCAGCTCGGGACCCACCACATGGGCCACCTGGGGGTCGGTGTGGGCCAGGCGCTGGGGGCCGCCGCGGCACGGCCGGACAAGCGGGTCTACTGCCTCATCGGCGACGGCGCCATGGGATTCAACATGCAGGAGGTGGAGACCGCCGTGCGCCACGGCCTCAAGGTGATCTTTCTCGTCCTGGTGGACAGGGCCTGGGGCATGGTGAAAATCAACCAGATCTTCGCCCTGGATGCGGTCAAGGAGATGTTTCAAACCGCCCTGGGACCGGACAAGAAGGGAACCATCAACACCGACCTGGGCGAGATCGCCTGGGACGAGCTGGCCCGCGCCATGGGGGCCTTCGGCGCCCGGGCCGCCAGCGCCGAGCAGTTGCGCAGCGCCCTGGAACAGGCCCGGGCGGCCGGCACCTGCGCGGTGATCCACTGCCTGGTCAATGCCGAGGCCCACATGATGGCCCCCGGGCTGCTCCACTTCAAGGCCATGCACCAGGAACCCGCCGGTGAATAGAACCCCCTGCCCGGGGCCTGCTCCCGGCGTTACAGGCGCCTTGCCCCGGGCCTGACCGGAGGGTTTGAAACCAGTTATGGATGATTCGTGCCGCCAGGTGACGTCTGCGGGAGAAGGAGGATGAATGGATGCGGCCGCGGTGGACCAGATCAGCTTAAATTTCAGCAAGAGCGGCTTGTTGGGCCTCAATGCCGTCATCGGCCTGATGATGTACGGCATGGCCCTGGACATGAAGCTGGATGACTTCAAGCGGGTCCTGCGCTCGCCCAAGGGACCGGCCATCGGGTTGGGGGCCCAGTTCATCATGTTGCCCGCCTTCACCTTCCTGTTGACCCTGGTGCTGCCCGTCACCCCGTCCATGGCCCTGGGCATGATGATGGTGGCCGCCTGCCCGGGCGGCAACCTCTCCAACCTGATGACCTACCTGGCCGGCGGCAACGCGGCCCTCTCGGTAAGCATGACGGCGGTCTCCACCGCCGCGGCCGTGGTGATGACGCCCCTCAACCTGTCCGTCTGGGGCAGCCTCAACCCGGCCACCCGGGTCATCCTGCGCAAGGTGTCCCTCGACCCCATGGACGTCTTCCAGACCATCGTGTTGATCCTGGGGATCCCCCTGGTGCTGGGCATCGCCACCTCGCGCTTCCGTCCCCACCTGGCCGACCGGATCCGCAAACCGTTCAAAACGGTGTCGGTGGTGATCTTCTGCCTCTTCGTGGCGGCGGCCCTGGCCGCCAACTGGCACAACTTCCTGCGCGCCATCGGCCTGGTGGCGGTGGGGGTGTTTTTGCACAACGCCCTGGCCCTGACCCTGGGCTATACCGCGGCCCGGCTCTTCGGCCTGCCCGAACGTGACCGCCGCGCCGTCGCCATCGAGGTGGGCATCCAGAACTCGGCCCTGGCCCTGGTGCTGATCTTCCAGTTTTTCGCCGGCCTGGGCGGCATGGCCATCATCGCCGGCTGGTGGGGCATCTGGCACATCATCTCCGGTCTGACCATGGCCTTTTTCTGGTCCCGCCGGCCCTTTCCCGCAGTTCAGGAGGAAGCGATCCCATGAGCACCCACAGCACCCCTTACCGTTCGGTCCTGATCACCGGTGCCGGTGGGTACATCGGCCGCCAGGTGGTGGCGGCCCTGGCCTCCGACCGCCGCGACCTGACCACCATCGTGGCCAGCGACCTGCACCTGCCGCCCGCCGAAGGGCGCCTGGCCGGCATCGACTACCTGGCCGCGGACATCTGCTCGCCCGAGCTGGCTGGCGCCTTCGAGCGGTACAAGATCGACGTGGTGGTCCACCTGGCGGCCGTGGTGACGCCGGGCCGCAGGTCGAACCGCGAGCTGGAGTACAAGGTGGACGTGCTGGGCACCGAAAACGTGCTCGAGGCGTGCGTGGCCGCCGGGGTGAAAAAGATCATCTACACCTCCAGCGGCGCGGCCTACGGCTACCATGCCGATAACCCGGCCTGGCTGGAGGAGCACCATCCGCTTCGCGGCAACGATGAATTCGCCTACGCCTGCCACAAGAGACTGGTGGAGGAGATGCTGGCCCGCTACCGCGAGCAGCACCCGGCGCTGGAGCAGCTCATCTTCCGCCCCGGTTTCATCCTGGGGGCCACCACGCGCAACCAGATCACCAACCTGTTCGAGCAAAAGTGCATCGTCGGCCTCAAGGGCGCGGACAGCCCCTTTGTCATCATCTGGGACCAGGACGTGGTGGGGGCGATCCTCAAGGGCATCTTCGACGGCGGCAGCGGCGTCTACAATCTCGCCGGCGACGGCATCCTGACCCTTCCCGAGATGGCCCGCCTGCTGGGAAAGCCCTACATCGCCCTGCCGGTGGGGCTGGTCAAGGCGGCCCTGT
>QNDV01000430.1 GCA_003646045.1 bacterium | reverse complement strand
GGGGCCACACACCGAGCGCGGCGAGGACGCGGAGGCCTAGCTTCTGGGTCGTGGTCAAGCCGTCCACGCCTACTGCTTCCGGCTCGCCCGACGCAGGATGTCCTGCTCTTCGGGAGTCAGGCTCTGCAGACCCTCCTTGGAGATCTTCTCCAGGATCTCGTCCACTCGCGTGCCCTTGCGACCGCCGGTGGAGCCGTTGCCCGGGCGGCTGCCGCCTGGGCCGCGACGCTTGCTGTCGACCACGGTCAACCGCATCCGGGTGCGCCAACGATGGAAAGAGCGGCGCAGATACTCTCCCAGCGAGATGGATCGGCCCTGGCCGCCGGTCTGCGAGTAGCCGGTGGAACTCACGCTGCGGAAGGCGCCGCGGCCACGTTTGCCTCCCGGTAGTCGCGGCGGTTGCGAGGGATGTCCGGCGGTGAAGAGCCAGAGGAACAGGAAGCCGGTGACCATGCCGCCGAGGTGGGCCATGTGGGCGATGTGCGTTCCGCCCACGCCCAGGAGCGCCATCAGGCCGAAGACGACCACCGCGATGCGCGCCTTCATGGGAATGAAGAACACGAAGATGACGGCATCGGGGAAGGCCAGGCCGAAGGCCAGCAGGATGCCGAAAACCGCGCCCGAGGCGCCGACCATGGGGGCGTCGCCTTGCAGGCCAATCAACGTTATCCCGGCGGTGAGCACGCTGCCGCCGACCCCACAGGTCAGGTAGTACCAGGTGAAGGTCCGCGAGCCCCAGATGGCTTCGAGGCGCGAGCCGAAGAGCCAGAGCCCCAGCATGTTGAAGAACAGGTGGCCGATGCCGCCGTGGAGGAACATGTAGGAGAAGAAGCGCCAGAACTGCAGCTTGTAGACCGCGTGGCTGGTGGCGTAGGCGCCGAGTTCGAAGACGTAGTCGCGACCGCCGGCCGCCTGCAGCAAGTACTGGAGGACGAAGACGCCTCCGTTGATGATCAACAACGTGAAGACGGCGGGCCCGATTCCGAATCGAGCGCCGTAGTCGCCAATACCTCGGCCGGTGCCTGTCACAGACGATCTCCTTGGTCGGTTTCTAGCTGAGCGGCGGACAAGTCAGAATCACAGAGTAAACCCCGGACCTGGCTCAAGGCAAGGCGGGGGAGTGTGAAACTCCCCCGCCGGGTCGAATATTCGCCAATCGATCTAGCGAATCAGGGCCACGAAGCTGCCTGGAGTCGGCGGCGGCGGATATTCCGGGTTCCAGACCTCGTCGTCGGGAACATCGACCAGGGCGTCGTCGCCGGTCAGCTCCAGCTCCGTGTTGATGGCGTCGATGAAGACGTTCGCCGCCATGGTGTAGCCCCGGTTGTTGGGGTGGACACCATCCAGGGAGAAGAGCGTGGCTGCCGCAGCATCATCCGGCGGCATGCCGTTGCCGACGAGTAACAGGAAGTGCGTATTCTGGGGCGGCACGAGGCCGGCCAGCGCCGCGTTCATGTCCGCGATGGTGAAGTCGTACTCGGTGGCCAGCGCCGCGAGGGCGCTGTTGTAGCCCTCGACCGCACCATTGACCACCGCGACCTCGTCCGCAGTGAGAGTCTTGTCGCTCGGCAACGGGTCGGTGAAACCGCCCTGCACCATGGCCAGGGCCGGCAACACGACCAGGGCGACATCATCTTCATCGGTGGGATATTCCACTCCCACGATGCCATCGAATACCGCCTTGGGGATGAAGAACGGGATGCTCGCGATATCAGGGATGTTGCCCACCACGATGTGGGGCAGGTAACCGAAGCGAGCTTCCACCCCACTGAGGAGGCTGGACACGATGCCGTCCATCATGGCCGCATAAAACGTTGGTGGTGTCACGTTTTCGCCGAGAACCGGGTTGCCGCCCGTGGCCCCGCCCAGCACGTCGTTGTTGCCGATCCAGATCGACACCAGGGTCGGACCCTGGGCGATGACCTGGTCGATCATGTTGACGTTGCCGAAGTCAGGGTTGCGCAGGATGATATCGAAGTACGTGTTGCCCGGGGCCTGGCTGGTCGTGTGGTCCAGGGCCTCGGTGACATCCAGCGTGGTTGCGCCCGGCACGCCGAGGTTGGTGTACGGTGTGGGGAACGTCTGGGCCAGCATCAGGGTCGGCACGTCGGCCCGGAGGGTGGAGTCGACCACGGCGATGCTGGTGCCGGTCCAGTGCAACACGCCCGCGGCATAGGTGGGATCGTCCAGGGACGTGGTGCCCACGCCCGGCCAGGCCAGCAGCGGCTGGGCGAACCACTCGTCACTGCTGCTGTCGACGGTGTAGCCCAGTTGCAGGGCGATCTGGAGCGGGTAGCTGGACATCTGGCCGTTCATGATCAGGCCGCTGTCCATGTAGCCGGCGGTCAGGCTATTACCCACGGCCACATAACGTGTGAGCGCCGCCGTGCCCGCAGGCTGGGTGACGTTCAGCTGGGTCTTGTCGGGGTCACTCGGGCTGCAGCCGGCCACCACGAGGGCCAGCAGGACGGCGCCGAGCAGGGTCCACTTCTTCGTCATCATTGCGGCACCTCCTTCTTAGAAAAAGTATCCAACGCCAAGAGCGAAAATGTTGGCCACGGTATCGTAAGATCCGGCCTCGAGGGTCTTGATCCGTACGACGTCAGGGTCGTTGGCTTCCTCGGGGAAGATTGCGGGCTGACCGTTTTCCAGGTTGTTGCGCTGCTCGTTGATCACGGCCATATAGGAAGCCGTGAAGCGCCACTTACCGGTGCGGTACTGGGCGCCGATGGAGTAGTCGTTGCGCGTGGCGTCGGGCAAGAGCGGGCTCATGCTCGCCTTGGGTTGCGGTGTCTTGTCGCGGGCGTAGCCGGCCAGCAGCTTGAGCTTGGGTGTGAGGTCCCAGTCGGCGCCGATGCGGTACTGCCAGCGGTCCTCGTAGTTTTCCGGAATGGCGCCGGAGAGTTCGCCGGTGGGGTCGGGGCTGAATTGGAGGTCGAGCTCGTCGAAGTTCGACCAGCCGAAATGCACTGCGTCGAATTCCACCAGCAGGCGCGGGTGGAAGCGGTAGGCCACGCCCAGGCTCAGCATGCTCGGCAGGCCCACCTCGGTGGTCAGCGCGTAGTCGCGCTTGCCTTCTTCGCCTGCCAGCGCGTCGAGGGCGTCGTCCACGGCCGGTGCGAGGGCGTCGGGCGCCACGTTGGTCAAGTGGCCCGTACCGTCAGTGAATTTCATGGTCTTCTTGTGATGGTACATCACCCCGAGCGACAGCTTCGGCGTGGGCCGATACATGCCGCCGAAACACGCGGTCACGTTGATGTCACTCGTGCCTTCGAGATCGGCGTTGATGGCATTGACCAGGTCG
>QNDV01000429.1 GCA_003646045.1 bacterium | reverse complement strand
CCCTGCCGGTGGTGGCGGGAGCCTTCGGTCGTATCAATCCCTGGGCCACCATGGCCAACCTGGTGGCGGTACCGGTTTTCGGTGGAGCGGTGTGGCTGACTGCCGCTGCTCTGGCACTCACGTATCTGGTTCCAGGGGTTGCGGGCGATGTGGGCGCATTGGCCTGGCTGGCTCTGCGCGGGTTGGCCGGGCTGGTGGCCGGGTCCGCGCAGTACATGGGACAAAGTGCATTGGGACTGCCGGCCCCGAGCGCCCTGACCGGTCTCTTCTGGTTCCTTCTTACTGTCGTGTTGCTGGCGGCAATACGACGGGGCGGTGCCCTGCGTCTGGTGGTTCCGCTGGTCATTGCGGTCGGTGCCCTGGTCCTGGGTCCGGGTAGTCGCCAATTGCCTCCGGACAAGGGACCGCTGGTGTACCAGTTCGCCGTAGGACAAGCCGATTGCGGGCTTCTGGTGTTTCCCGACGGCTGGACTGCCCTGATCGACACGGGCCCCGGTGGCTATCGGGGTCCGGACGACTCGGTGCTGGCCAGGGATGTGGGCCCGTGGTTGCGGCGGCAGGGGGTAGGAAGCATCGACGCCGTGGTGCTGACCCATGGGCATCGGGACCACACCGGTGGCGCCAGGGCTCTGTCGAAACGATTCGCGGTGGGAACCTGGTGGGGTGGGGGGCGCTCCGCCGAGGGACTGCGGACCGGATCCGGCTCCTGGCGTATGCGACGTGAAGAATCCACCGTGATACACACCTGGCGTGACTGGCGTCTCGAAGTCATCGATCCCTGGGCGGTGGGTCCGCGAACCAAGGCAGAGAACAACGCCTCCCTGGTGCTGTGCCTGCGGCGCGGTCCCACCGTGGCCATGGTCTGGAGCGGGGATCTGGAAAGGGAAGGCGAGGACCGACTGGCCGGTGCGGGACTGGTTCCCACCGGCGCCCAGGTCTGGAAAGCCGGCCATCACGGCAGCGACACTTCGGGGACACCCACCTTCCTGGAGCTTCTGGACCCGGGATTGATCCTGATCAGTTGTGGCGTCGGCAACAGTTACGGCCATCCCAGCCACGGTCCCTATGTGGTCCGCAACGACACCATCGCGGTGCTGAGAACCGATCTGCACGGGACCATCCGTCTGGCGTGGGGCCTGGAGGGCTCGCCGCGGGTCACCTTTTCGCGGCCCGGCTTGACACCCCGTGATGTGCTTTCTAGTATGCCCGGACCCATTCCCAACGACCGCCGCCGCCCGCCGGGGCGGCACATCCCGGAGGCTAGCCATGGCAGCCCTGCGCAGTACCCGTGATCTGGGCCTCGTACCCGACTACGAGGGCAAGGTACGGGACATGTTCGACCTCGGCGATCGGCTCCTCATCGTCACCACCGACCGCATATCCGCCTTCGACGTCATCATGGGCGACGTGGTACCGGGGCGGGGCATCATTCTCAATGTGATGAGCCAGGCCTGGTTCTCCCATTTCGCCGACGTCGTGCCCAATCATGTGATCACCGCCGACGCGCGGGAATTCCCGACTCCGTTCAAGGAGCACGCGGCCGCTCTCGGTGGGCGTTCGATCCTGGTACACAAGGCTGATCGCTTCGATGTCGAGTGCGTGGTGCGGGGTTATATCGCGGGTTCGGGTTGGAAGTCCTACCAGGTCGACGGCACCATCTGTGGTCACGTGCTGCCGGCGGGGCTGAAGCTGGCCCAGCAGTTGCCGGGACCCATCTTCACGCCGGCTACCAAGGCGGATGAGGGTCACGACGAGAACATCCCCTTCGAAACGGTGGTGGAGATGATCGGGGCCGAGACGGCGGCCACCCTGCGCGACCTGTCGCTGCGGTTGTACAACGAGGCGCGCGCCCATGCGGCGCCGCGGGGCGTGATTCTCGCCGACACAAAATTCGAGTTCGGCCTGATCAACGGCGAGATCACCCTGATCGACGAGGCCCTGACCCCGGACAGCAGCCGTTTCTGGCCCGCGGACAAACACCAGCCCGGCCAGGAGCCGCCCAGCTGGGACAAGCAGATCCTGCGCAACCATCTGGAGACCCTGGACTGGAACCACGAGCCGCCGCCGCCGGCGTTGCCCGCGGAGATCCTCGAGCGAACCTATCGACGCTACCGAGAGGTATTGGACATCATCTTTCCGGGGGAGGCCGCCAAATGGCAGGCATATCTGTAGACGGACGCCGCGCTCTGCTGAGTGTCACGGACAAGACCGGACTGACGGACGTGGCCGCGGCGTTGCGTGACAGCGGCTACCAGCTCATCGCGTCGGGCGGCACGGCCCGCCATCTGCGCGAGGCCGGTATCGAGGTCGACGGCGTGGAGGACCTGACGGGCTATCCGGAGATTTTCGGAGGCCGGGTCAAGACACTCCACCCCGTGATCCACGGCGGCATCCTGGGCCCACGCCACGAGGATTTCACGGAGACCGCCGAACTGGGCATCGGCCCCATCGACATGGTGGTGGTGAACCTGTACCGGTTCGAGGAGGCTTTGGCCCAGGGTGCGGACGAGGCCGAGTCGGTGGAGAAGATCGACATCGGTGGGCCCACCCTGCTGCGGGCCGCCGCCAAGAATTTCCAGAGGGTGACGGTAGTCCCGGATCCGGGTCGCTACGAGGAATTCCTGGCCGAGCTCGCGCAGCACGACGGCACTACCAGCCTGGATTTCCGGCGACGCATGGCCTCCCTGGCCTTCAGGCGCTGCGAGCAATACAACGAGGCCATAGCAGGCTGGCTCGAGGGGCAGACCGGGGAGCGATCAGGCATCGGTCTGCGCTACGGCGAGAACCCGCACCAGGCCGCTGTGCTGCGAGTCCCCGGGGATGATATTTCCGCCCTGGGACTGGTCCAGCACGGGGGTAAGGAGCTCAGCTACAACAACATCGTGGATCTCGTGGCTGCGCTTAAACTGGTGGCTGATTTCGAGGAACCCTGCTGCGGCGTCATCAAGCACACCAACCCCTGCGGCTTCGGCCTGGGTGGGGGGAAACCGGGTTTGGAACGGGCCCTGGAGTGCGATCCCCTGTCGGCTTTCGGAGGAGTCTTCGCTTTCAACGCGGAGGTCGACGAGGAAGCCGCCGGACTTCTGGCGAAACGTTTTCTGGAGATCATCGTGGCCCCGTCCTACAGCGAGGCGGCGGCGGCGCGTCTGGCGAAGAAAAAGAACGTGCGCGTGCTGAGTGTGGACCTGGATGTCTTCGCCCGCATGACCGCCGGCAAGTCCCGCGCCTGGGGCAGCCTGGTGTTGTGGCAGGACGATGATACCGGTTTCCCGGAGTTAACGGATTGGCGAGTCGCCGCCGGTACCGAACCTG
>QNDV01000428.1 GCA_003646045.1 bacterium | reverse complement strand
CCTCGAGTCGCGTCGCGAAGGCGAGCTGGTGGAGATATTCCGCACCACCATCGACCCGGCGGACTTCATGATCCGCCGGGATCCACCGCCTGTGGGCATCGTCACCGTGGATGGCCATATCGGTGGGGATCCCCACGGCGCGGTGGACATCGCCATCGTGGGCGAAGGCTACACCGCCGTCGAAGTGGCGAAGTTCGAGGCCGACGTAGAGCGCTTCACGAAGACGATGATGAACCACGAGCCCTACCACGGGCACCGCGACGTGATCAACATCCGCGGCGTGCTGCTGCCCTCGGACGAAGCGGGCTGCGACGAGCCCAGCCGCGGCATACACCGGCGCACCGCCGTAGGCTGTACTTTCGACAGTCTGGGCAGCGAGCGCTATATGCTGACCGAGGATAATCGCGCCATGCGGGATATCGCCCAGGCCGTGCCCTACGACGTGCTGTACATCATGGTCAACCACGAGCGCTACGGCGGCGGCGGCATCTACAACCTGTTCTGCACCTTCACCAGCGACAACCAGTGGAGTGAGTACGTCTTCCTGCACGAGTTCGGCCACAGTTTCGCCGGGCTGGCCGACGAGTACTACACCTCCAACGTGGCCTACGACGGCTTCTACCCCGAGGGCTACGAACCGCAGGAACGCAACATCACCGCCCTGGCCGATCCGGACCAACTGAAGTGGCGGGATCTGGCAACCACCGGTACAGTGGTGCCGACGCCCTGGGACAAGCCCGACTATGATCGCCTGGACCAGGCCTATCAGCAGCAGCGCGGCGACATCAACGATCGCATCGGCCAGCTCATGCGCAGCGACGGTGACGCCGACGAAATCGAGGACCTTAAGGCCGAGGGTGAGCAGTTGTCCTGGGACCATCAGCAGGAAGTGGACGCCTGGTTCGCCGCCAACGCGACCCACAACCAGGTGGGCGCCTTCGAGGGGGCCGGCTACATGAGCACCGGACTCTACCGTTCCCAGCTGGACTGCATCATGTTCACCAAGGGCGTCAAACCGTTCTGCGCGGCCTGCCGGCAGGGCATCATCGAGGTCATCGGACGCTACGTCGAGTAGGGTCGGAGAGGACGGGATCATGGTGACGACGGAAAGTGTGCGTGAGGCCCTCAAGACGGTGATCGATCCCGAACTGGGCCTCAACATCGTCGACCTGGGACTGATCTACGAGGTGGAGGTGGATGACGCGGGCGTACGCATCGTCATGTCCATGACCTCGGCTGCCTGCCCCATGCACAACCTGCTGTCCCGCCTGGCCGAGAACGCGGTACGCGACGTGGCAGGCGCCGAAGTGCAGGTCAATGTCGACGTCGTTTTCGATCCTCCCTGGACCCCGGACCTGATGTCCGACGAAGCCCGCCGTCTGCTGGGCTGAATGGAGCAACCGTCGTGAGTGAAAAGGGCCTGAAGGTTCCGCCGTTCCCGTTCATGGTGCCCGGTATCCTGTCGCTGCTGCTGGCGTTGTGGGCCGGCGTGTCCCGCCTGCCCTGGGCCCTGCCCGGCGGCGAGGCCCTCGTGCCCCTGCACGGCGCCCTGATGGTGGGTGGTTTCCTGGGTACGGTGATCGCGGTGGAACGCGCCGCGGCCCTGGGCCGGTTGTGGACCTGGGTGGCACCATTGTGCACAGGCCTCGGCACCCTGGTGATGCTCGGAGCCCTGGGCATCAAGCCCGCGGGACCGGACCTGCCCATCCGCGCGGGCGCTTTCATGCTCATGATTGGCGGTGCCGTCTACGCCGCCAGCTCACTGCTCATCTACCGCATCCAGAGGTCCCTGTTCAACATTGTCATCGGCCTGGGCGGTGTGGCCTTCTTCCTGGCCAACCTGTTGTTGCTGCTTGGCTTTGCAGTATGGGCGATCATCCCGTTGTGGGCCGCTTTCCTGGTGCTGACCATCTCCGGCGAGCGTCTGGAACTGAACCGCCTGCTGGCACCGCGCCCCGCCGACCTGGTGCCCTTCCACCTGGCACTGGTGCTGATGTTCGCCGGTCTGGCGGCCTGGCTTTTCATGGGCACAGAGTTGGGTTCGTGGCTGTGGGGCTCCAGCATGATCCTGCTGGCCCTGTGGTTGCTGATCAAGGATATCGCCCGCAAGACGGTGAAGATGACAGGGGTCACGCGCTATGTGGCAGTATGCCTGCTGAGTGGATACGTGTGGTTGCTGATCAGCGGCATACTCAACCTGCTGCACCCTGGCGCCACGGCGGGCCCGCCCTACGACGCCATCTGGCACGCCCTGTTCGTGGGGTTCGTACTGAGCATGATCTTTGGCCATGCACCCATCATCGTGCCGGCGCTGACGGGTATCATGGTTGAGTTTCGCCCGGTATTCTATGTGCCGCTGGTGCTGCTGCACGCGTCGCTGGCCATGCGGATCGGGGGGGACCTGCTGAACCTGATGCTGTTGCGGAGGGTCGGTGGGCTGGTCAACGCGTTAGTGGTGTTGTTGTTCGTGGTGATTCTGCGGATGAGCCTGAGGCGACTGCCCTGATTGATGGAGAGGCCGCCGGCCTGTATACTCAGTAGTGCAGTCCGTACTCGCTCGACCGGGCTGCCTATTGCCGAAAGGGGCCTGTCATGACCGCTCGCTCATGTATTCTCTCGTTTATTCTTCTCGTAGTCGCCACCGGGACCTTTGCCCAAGGATCTCCCTTTGTCGTCACCATAGACACCCAATGCCAGGGAGACGAGTTCTTCCTCGCCGTCTTCATCCAGAACTATACTCCCGACGTCGAATTCTACCGGGTTGTCGTCCGCCGCCTGACCACCGCACCGGACCTGCTGGGTGAGGTCCTGCTCACACCGGAACCCGTGTGGCTCGTCCCCATGGACAATACCGAGCTGTTGCTGCCGGATCCCGGTGTAGGCCCCGGCGACATCGGCTACTATCAAATCGAGATCCTGGAACCTGATGACTTTGTCGTCGAGAATCTCTACGCCTGGCGCTCCTGCACGGAAGAGCCGTTTCTCATGCGGGGCTACCTGACCGATACCGCCACCTTCGTACCGTGCACGGGGCAGGGCATGTTGGAGTGCGACGTCGTCAGCCTGATGTATGGAGACATGAACCAGCACATCGCCACCAACGAACTACTCGAGATACACGGGTGGATCATCACCCTCTATGATCGCGACAGTTGCTCCATATCGGTGAACAGCATCGTGCCCCTGGGACAGGGAGCGAGCTGCGAGAATGTGGTGCCGGCAGCCAACACCTCCTGGGGTACGCTCAAGGCGCGGTACAGGTAGATCACCGGTACCTTTGCGCCGGGTAGCGATTGGGCTACATTGTAGGTTCGATATTGAT
>QNDV01000427.1 GCA_003646045.1 bacterium | reverse complement strand
GTTCGAGATGAAGTAGATGAGATTTCAAACATGGCCTTTTTAGAATAGACGCATACTTTGAAAAAATAGGTGGGCAAGAAATATTGGGTCAAAACGAACCCATCGTGGAGAAGACCTATGAAAGCATTAATATATTGCGAAGGTGAATTTGGGAAGATAGATGGCAAGGTTGCGAATGGGCTTGCCAGACATTCGGAAAAGTATCAGATCATTGGAATTATTGATAGTACAAAGGCCGGCCTTGATGCCGGAGATTTTCTTGATGGAATAGAAAATGGAATCCCGATATTCCGAAGTAGCGAAGATGCCATCAACACCCTGGGCTTTGTTCCGAAATACTTCATTTATGGCATTGCTGCGATCACTGCATTTCTTGACCATTATGATAGAGGGATAATCTTTTCAGCAATGAAATTGGGAATGAGCATCATAAATGGTCTTCCGGAATTTTTTACTGAGGATGAAAAATTTAACCAAAAAGCGAACGAATATGGCGTCCAAATATATGATATGAGAAAACCACCGATGAGAAAATATTTGCATAATTTCTCCGGACGTATTCGTGAGGTCACAACTCCAGTAATAGCGGTGCTTGGTACTGATTGCGCAGTTGGCAAGAGAACAACCGCAGTGGAACTCGTTGAAGCCTTGAAACAAGCAGGACTGAATGTCGCGTTTATTGCAACCGGTCAGACCGGTTTGCTTCAGGGTGCAAAGTATGGTGTTGTGGTGGATGTGTTAAGTTCAGGATTTGCAAGTGGAGAAGTTGAAAATGCGATTCTAAATGCAAGTAAAGGAGAGCGTCCGGATATTATTGTTGTAGAAGGTCAAGGCGCTCTGAGTCATCCGGCCTTTACATCATCACACGCTATTGTCAGAGGTGCTATGCCCGACGCCGTGATTTTACAACACCCACCTGGAAGAAAGAATCACTGTGATTATCCCGACATACCCATGCCCGCACTTGAAAGCGAAATCGAGTTAATAGAGGTATTCTCAAAAACGAAGGTGATTGCCATCACAATCAACCATGAAGACATGACTGATGTTCAAGTCGTGGACACGATTGATGAGTATGAATCCAGATTTGGACTACCAAGTACAGATGTTTTAAAGTTTGGCTGTGATAAACTTGTCGAAACACTATTCAAGGTGTTTCCGGAATTGCAAAAAGGAAAATTCACCTGATGTTAACGCCCAGAATTGAAATAGACCTTGATAAAATTGCCCATAATGCTAAAAACTTAAGGGAACTATATGGTTCAAAAGGCATTGAAGTGATCGGGGTGACAAAAGCGGTGTGCGGAAATCCAAATATCGCTAATGTTTTGGTAAAAAGTGGAATTAACATTTTGGCAGATTCAAGGATAGAAAATATCAGAAGAATGCGTAACGCTGGCGTAGAGGCACAATTTCTCCTGCTAAGGACCCCCAGCTTGAGCCAAGCCGAGGCCGTGGTGAAATACGCTGATATGAGTCTTAACACCGAGCCTGCCGTCATTAAACGACTCTCGAAATATGCCATTGATTGTGATCGTATCCATAAAATTGTTCTAATGGTAGAACTGGGAGATTTGAGAGAAGGGGTGATGACATCGGCTCTAGATAGTACCGTTCAACAGGTATTGGAGCTTGAAAACATTGAGCTTATTGGAATCGGGACAAATTTGGCCTGTTTTGGTGGCGTCAAACCTGATGAGGAAAAAATGAGGTGCTTGTCTTCAATCACAAGAGATGTCGAAGAGAGGTTCAGACTAAATCTGGAATTTGTCTCCGGGGGTAACTCGGCGAATTATGATTGGTTTACATCCACACAGGATGTCGGAAGAATCAACAACTTGAGGTTGGGTGAGTCGATATATTTGGGATGTGAAACCCTCAACAGAAAACCCATCAGCGGACTATATACCGATGCATTTTCACTTGTAACCGAGGTTATTGAATCAAAAACAAAGCCATCTGTTCCTTATGGAGTGGTTTGTCAGGATGCCTTTGGAAATGTTCCTGAATTTCAGGATCGTGGCCACATCCGACGGGTCATTCTCGGTATTGGATTGCAGGATGTCTTGACGTCTGGACTGACTCCCAGAATGGATGTGGAAATCATTGGAGCAAGCAGTGACCATATCGTTCTAGATGCTAAGGATATTGATCTGAATGTTGGGGATGAATTAGAGTTTGGCCTGAATTACGGCGCCCTGCTTGCCGCGATGACCTCTCCATATGTAAATAAAGTATCAAGTGACCGGGTAAACGCACAGGAATATTGCGAAAATGTTGAACAACAACATCGTCGACACGTGCAGCGACTGTCAAAAATGTCGATTAAAGAAGACGGGTCTGAATTGATCAGTCTAAGCACTTCGGGATTTAACTTGATTTTTGAACCATCAATTATGAGAGATTATAAATATATGGTTAGAGAGACTGTTTTTGAGAAAATTGGACGGATAAGCAATCGTTTGGATAGGGAAGATAAAACATTAATAATCCGCTCTGTATGGAGATCTTTTGAGCATCAACGACTTTTATGGGAACAAAGAGTAGAAACTTTGAACAAAGAATATCCCAACAAGGAACGGGGAGAGATTGAAGAACTGGTTTCGTACTTTATTGCCCCTCCAAATAAGTCCACTCATTCAACAGGTGGGGCTGTTGATGCTCTAATATATGATTTGAAGAATGATTGCGTCATGCGTTTTGGAACAAATGATGGACTAAAAATCAACCTCAATGATAAATGTTACCCGTATCATCCATATATTACGCCAGAGGCAAAGAGGAATCGGAAATTATTAATCGGTCTTTTTGAAGAAGAAGATTTTGTGGTCGATATAAAGGAGTACTGGCATTTTGACTATGGAAATGTCTCCTGGGCCATACAAAAAGGAAAAGACCACGCCATATTTGATATCATTGAAGCATGAACAAATATATCTAAACTGAGCGATTCTCATAGGCGATCTACGCCAACTCCTTGGGCCCTGGCTTGCCCACGCGGGTCGCTTCGCGACCTCCACAGTTTCACCGTGACCGCCCTCCGGTCAGCGCGCGATGTCCCTGGTTTCAAAAAGGCTTGGAATTTATAGGGGACAGTGTTCTTTTAACTGATCAACTGATGCTCTTGAAACAAATGGGATTGAGCGGACGCGGGCGCATGTGCTCACCGCCGACCGGCGATACCTATTAGGAGGAGAGTTATCAGTAGGTGAGTAGGCCGGGTTAGGTTTGCTTGAGTTTGGCCAGGGCTTCTTGCACGGAATCGGCGTGGTCGATTCGATCGAGCAGCATGACGAGCCCCAGCACCTTTTCGACACGGGGAGG
>QNDV01000426.1 GCA_003646045.1 bacterium | reverse complement strand
GTCGCCGTCACCCGGCGTACACCCAGGCGCTGCCGCAGGAACCGCCAGAGATAGAGCGGCGAATCCGGGCTCGGGTCGGTCTCCAGTCCCAGGTCGCGCAGCATGATCAGGTCGAAGGCGGGATACTCCTCGTCAAACAGGTGGATGGGGTCGTTCAGGCAGTAGGCGAGCAGGACCACATCCGGCTCCAGCCACGGGACCATCTTCCGCACCAGGCCGGATTCGTCTCGGCTGGCATAACCGGAAACGGCGCAGTTCAGGGTTTCGACCGGCTCACCCAGCTTCTGGGAAAGCGCGGCGCCCATGACCTCCGTGAAGCGCTCCCCCCGGGCAACCCCCTCCCCGAAAGCGAACGAGTCCCCCACCACCATGATCGTGAAGGCCTCCCCGTCAATCCGCCCGGGAAACGGCCGATCCCGGAATCCGGTCTCATTGATCGCATACCGGACCGCGTGGTTTTCAGGCAGGGTGCCGTACGGGTCGCCGTCGTACTTTCCGACGAATTCTGAACCCGGGATGAACCCGAATTCCAGGCCGGTTACCGGAGCGGGAAAGGCCATGGGATAGTTGATTTCAACGTCCCGCAAAGGCCGGAGATCTTCCCAGAACACCCGGACCAGAACCTCGCCGATCGACAGTGCGAGGATCGTGCCGCCAAGCAGGAGCAACAATCGGGGAGCAAGTTTGCGCATCGTCCCCACCGGTCTTTCAAGCCAGGCAGTACTCCAGGATCCGCGCCAACTCGTCCCGCATGCAATCGCGAGACACGATGAGGTCGACGAAGCCATGCTCGAGCAGGAATTCAGAAGTCTGGAACCCCTTCGGCAGATCCGTGCGCAGCGTGGTCTGGATCACGCGTGGGCCGGCAAAGCCGATCAGGGCTTTCGGCTCGGCCACGATGATGTCGCCCAGGGCGGCAAAAGAGGCGGTCACTCCGCCGGTGGTCGGGTTCGTCAGAACGGAGATGTACGGTGCGCTGGCCACATCGCGCAGGCGGCCGATCGCCGCGGAGGTCTTGGCCATCTGCATCAGGGAAAGTGCCCCCTCCTGCATCCGGGCCCCGCCCGAGGCGGAGAAAACGATCAGGGGGATGCCCTCCTCGGTCGCTCTCTCCACGGCGGTGGTGATGCGCTCGCCGACGACCTGCCCCATGGACCCGCCGAAGAAGGAGAAGTCGAGGATCCCCAGCACCACGCGCATCCCCTTCAGCGTGCCGGTGCCGACCACCGCGGCCTCCGTCAGGCCGGTCTTGGCCTGGGTGGAGGTGAGCTTGTCCGCGTACGGCACACGGTCCATGAACTCCAGTACATCAGTAGGGAGAAACTCCTCCCCGAACGACTCGAAACTTCCGGCATCGAGGGTGATCTCGATGCGCTTGGCGCTCGATATCTTCCCATGGAATCCGCACTCCGGGCAGACGCTGAGCTTCTCCTGCACCTGCTTCTGATAGACCATCTTCCCGCAGGCTCGGCACTTGGTCCAAAGCCCGCTGGGCATGTCCTTCTTTCTGCGGAATGCAAAGCCCATATTCTCACCTCATGGGGATGCCCAGACGTCCCGGATCGGGAAACTGACCCGAAAGATCCTACGACAACCCTTGGTATTCGGCCACCTCAACCGGTGAAAGACTCCGGCAAACATCAAAGACCCTGCCGGCGGGCTCATCGTTCAAGACGCACCAGATCAGCCCTCGCAGGCATTCCGAAGCAACGACGATCACCGAGCCCTTACGATGCTTTTTACGAATGAAACGCACGGCCGATGAAGCTCTTTTTGCCGCGTCCTCCATGTCCTCGCCACAAGGCGGCGTGATGGAGCAGGCGTTGCGACGCCACTGCTCGTACATCTTGAGATGCCGATTGTGGATGTCCGTGGCCAACTGGCCCTCCCACAGACCGAACGAGACACCCGACAGCTGCGGCAGGACCCGGACACGTTGGCAATCCAGCCGGGCCAGGATCGCGGCCGTTTCGCGCGCCGCCTGATCGCCCCCGGCATAGACCGCGGCCACATGGTCCGCCACCGGACGAACTTCATCCAACCATCGCTCGACTTCCATTCGCCCGCCCTGGGTCAGGGGAATATCCACGTTCCCCTGCAGGCGGCCCTTGCGGCGGAAATCCGTCTCCGCGGGACTCACCAGGATCAGGCGCGTGTTCTCACTCCGGTCATGCCAGGAAAGTAGTCTCATCATGCCAATCCATTTATCGCCGCCAGTCTATTTATCGGCAGTCGGGCCGAGCACCTTCCGCCAGTGCCCTTAATTCCTGAATTGCCTTGACGGGATCATCCGCCTTGAAGATCGCGCTGCCGGCCACAAACACATTCGCGCCGGCCGCGGAACAGTCCGCGATCGTCGCGGCGGAGACTCCGCCGTCCATCTGCACGTCCTTCGTGAAGCCGTATTCCTCCCGCAACGCCCGCACCTTTAGAAGCACCTCGGGCATGAAGCTCTGCCCCGAGAAGCCCGGCATCACGCTCATCACCAGCACCATTTCCACCAGAGGCAGGTGCTCCTCGATCGCCCTGATCGGGGTGTCCGGGCGGACGGCGATCCCCGGGCGGACGCCCAGCGAACGAATTTTCTCCGCGGTCTGCGGACCACCCTCCCGGCATTCCACGTGGTAACAGATGATCGAGGCGCCGGCCTCGGCGAACTCCTCCGCATACGTCGCCGGGTCGTCGATCATCAGGTGTACATCGAGCGGCGTCGTCGCCGCCCGGTGGATCGCTTTCACGATGAACGGCCCCAGCGTCAGATTAGGCACGAAATGGCCGTCCATGACGTCCACGTGGAGCCAGTCCGAACCGCCGCCCTCCACCCGCGCGATGTCCTCACGCAGCCGTGAGAAATCCGCCGAAAGCAAACTGGGCGCAATGAGTACTTTGTCCTTGCCCATGAAGAGTCCTCGCCGCCCCGACGCCTCCCCCGCAGGCAGGCCTGGGGAGAGTTCCTATTGCGTCAGGCCGGAGGCGAAAGCCATCAGGTCCACGACGCGGCTGGAGTAACCCCACTCATTGTCGTACCAGGAGATGATCTTCACGAACCGGGGGCCCAGCATCATGCAGGCGGTGGCGTCCACGATCGAGGAGTGCGGATTGCCGACGATGTCCTGCGAGACGATCGGGTCCTCGGTCACTTCCATGATGCCCTGCATGGGGCCGGCGGCCGCGGCCTTCATGGCGCGAAGCACCGCCTCGAGCGTCGTGTCCGTATTCAATTCCGCCACCAGGTCCACCACTGAACCGTCCTGCACCGGAACGCGCATGGCCATGCCGTCCAGCTTGCCCTTTAGCTGCGGCAGAATCAGGCCCACGGCCCGGGCGGCGCCCGT
>QNDV01000425.1 GCA_003646045.1 bacterium | reverse complement strand
TCCATGACCTGGCTGGGCAGTTCCACGAAGTCGCGGGCTACCGAAGTGCCGGACAGACTGCGGTAGCGGCAGTCACTGAGCATGCCATGCAGGGCGTGGCCGAATTCGTGGAACATGGTGCCCACCTCGTCCATGCTCAGCAGGCTGGGCGTATCGGCAGTGGGCTTGGTGAAGTTGCCCACGTTGTAGATCACCGGCACCACCCGCTGGTCATTCTCGTAGCGCTGTTTGACCAGGGCGTTCATCCAGGCGCCGCCGCGTTTGCTGGCGCGGGGAAAGTAGTCCGTCATCAGCAGGGCCATGACCCGGCCCTCGGCGTCGGTGACCTCGAAGGCCGCCACGTCCTCGTGCCATACGGGTATGTCGCGGCGCGGGGTGAATTGCAGGCCCCACAGCCGGCCGGCCACGTCGAAGACTCCCTGCCGCACCGCACTCATCTCGAAGTAGGGCCGCAGCATCTCCTCGTTCAGATCGAACTTGGCGTGCTTCACCTTCTCCGCGTAGTACCACCAGTCCCAGGCCGCCAGTTTGAAGTCGCCGCCCTCGGCGTCGATGATGGCCTGCATCTCGATTACTTCCCCCTTGGCCCTGGCCAGGGCGGGGTCCCATACCTTCCGCAGCAGGCCGTAGACCGCCTCCGGCTTGCCGGCCATGTTGTCGTCCAGCACATAGTGGGCGTGGGTAGCGAAACCCAGCAGGGCGGCGCGTCGGGCGCGCAGGTCGGAAATTTCCACTACGGCGCCCTTGTTGTCCAACTCGTCGCCGTGGTCACACATGCTGGCGTAGGCTGCGAAGACCTGCTGCCGCAGGGCGCGGTTCTCGGCGTACTGCAGGAAGGGAATGAAGCTGGGTTTGTGGAGGGTGATGATCCACTGGCCTTCCTTGTCACGCTGGGTCGCGGCCGCAGCCGCCGCGGCCACCACGCCCTTGGGCAGGCCGGCCAGATCCTCCTCGTCGTCGATGACCAGTTCGAAGCGGTTGGTTTCCTTCAGGACGTTCTCGCCGAAGCCCACGGTGAGCAGGGCCAGTTTCTCGTTGAGTATCTTCAGCTCTTCCTTCCGTGCCGCGGGCAGGTTGGCCCCGCCCCGCACGAATTTCTTCCAGGTTTCGCTCAACAGCCGGGATTGTTCCGTGTCCAGGTCGAGTTTCTGCCGTTGTCCGTAGACCGCATCCACCCGCGCGAACAACTGCTCATTGAGCAGGATGGCATCCTTGTGACGCGACAGGACCGGCGCCAGCCTGCGCTGTACCGCCTGCAGATCGTCATCGGTCATGGCGCCCGAGAGCAGGCGGAAGACACTGCGCACCCGGCGCAACTCGCCACCGGCCGCGTCAATGGCTTCGACGGTGTTGGTAAAGGACGGCGATGCGGGGTCACTTGCGATAGCCGCGATTTCCTCTTCGTGGGCCGTCAGCGCGGCTGTGAAGGCGGGCTCGAAGTGGGCCGTTTCCACGGCCTCGAATGGCGGCACACCGAAAGGTGCCTCCCAGGCTTCCAACAGGGGATTGGCGCCGGCCGTACCGGCACTGGTCGCGAGAATCGTCATCAGGGCCAGGACCTTTCGCATGGGTACTATCCTCTCCAGTTGTGTTCGCCGCGGGGACGGTTGTCCAGGACGGCCTCGATACTTTCGAGTACGTCGGGAGTCAATTGCTCGGCCACTTCGAGGGCCTTGAAGTTCTCCACCACCTGCTCGGGACGGCTGGCGCCGGTGATCACGGTGCTAACGTCGTTGTTGGTCAGGCACCAGGCCACCGCCAGTTGGGCCAGGCTGCAGCCCAGATCACGTGCCACGGGTTCCAGTTGTTTCACCTTGGCCACTTTGGCCTGCCCTGCTTCGCTCTCCAGCTCGGGACGCAGCCACTGGTAGTTGTCGAGGCTCAGACGCGATCCGTCGGGGATGCCGTCGTTGTACTTGCCCGTGAGGATGCCGCTGGCCAGGGGGCTCCAGATGGTGGTGCCCAGCCCGAAATCATCGTAGAGCGCCGCATATTCCGATTCCACACGCTCGCGGTGCAGCATGTTGTACTGGGGCTGCTCCATCAGCGGAGGTATCAGGTGCTCACGGCGGGCGATGTTGTGGGCCTCGCGAATGCGTTCGGCGCTCCACTCGCTGGTGCCCCAGTACAGGGCCTTGCCCTGGTCGATGATATGGTTCATGGCCCGGACCGTCTCTTCGACAGGCGTGTCCAGGTCGGGACGGTGACAGAAGATCAGGTCCACGTAGTCGAGGCCCAGGCGTTTCAGCGCGGCATCCGTGCCCTCGATGATGTGCTTGCGGCTGAGGCCGCGGTCGTTGACGCCGTAAATAAATTCGCCACCCTCGGGGTTGGGGCGCCCGCCCCAGAAGATCTTCGTGGAGACCACCAGGTCCTCGCGGCGCCAGCCGGCCTTGCGCAGGGCCTTACCCATGATGGTCTCGGCGAGGCCGCCGGCGTAGACCTCGGCGTTGTCGAAGAAGTTGCAGCCGCGGTCATAGGCCTCGGTCATGCACTTCAGGGCGAAGTCCACATCCATCTGGTCGCCGAAGGTGACCCAGGCGCCGAAGCTGAGGGCCGACACTTTCAGTCCGGATCTGCCCAGAAAACGATATTCCATGGTGGGCCTTTCACAGGTGGGGCGGGAAGTGTTTTTCCGTGGCCATGTTACCACCGCAGGGGCCTGCTTGCACACTTCGGCGGCGTCTGCGGCGAAAAAATGCCAGGGGGTCTTTCCCGCGCCCCGGCGATTCCCTAGGTTCATTCATCGCCGAATTTCGGCTGCATTGACGTCCGGATGGCTTTGCCGGCACCTGCGCTGCTCCCCATCTCTCGCTTAGGCGGTCCGGATCTTTTGTTAGCGGGAGGAAATCATGAGTAGCGTTGCCAAGTTGAAGAATTCCCCTTGGGCCCTTTTTCTGTGTGTCCTGTCCCTGGTGGCCCTGATCAGCCTGCCGTTGTCGGTATCGGCCAAGGTCTATCTGGCCGGTCCGGGCCCGACCTCGGGTGACCCCGTCGATTCCAACGACCTGGGTTCCGGCAGTTCCGCCGGCGGCAGCGGGTCCGACGACGACATTGATGATGCGCTGAGTGTCTCACCGCCGGACACCGATCCGGTGCTGCCCCTCAGTTTCCTGTTCCTGCGCGCCATCATCGTGCCAGGCGGCACGGGGCCATTGCCGTTCCAGTTGTTGTTCATCGCCACGGACTCGACTGCGCCGGAGGGAGCCCATGCGCGTTGACCAATCCCGCTCAGGCACCCGGGTGTCGCCCGCCCGGGAGCCGCTCAGGGATCATCCCGTCGCTCGGGATCCCTGGGACCTGGCCCTGGCCGCCCATGGGGGCGAGGACTGGGAAACCTCTCTT
>QNDV01000424.1 GCA_003646045.1 bacterium | reverse complement strand
GTACCACATCCTCGCGGCGGTCGCGCAAAGGTGGTACTTCCACCAGCATCAGGCGCAGCCGGTAGTAGAGGTCCGGCCGGAAGTGGCGCCGGTCCGTCAGATGAGTCAGGTCGCGGTCGGTGGTGGCGACGATACGCACGTCAGCCGTCCATTCGCGGGCCGAGCCCAGGGGGCGCCACACGCTGTCGCGGATGGTGGTCAGCAGACGTTCCTGCAGGGCGTCGTTCAGACAGTCCACGCCGGCCAGGTAGAGCGTCCCGCCGGTGGCTTCGGCCAACAGGCCGCCGCCGGTGTCCGCGGTGCCGAACAACGCGCGGGCCAGGTTGTCAGCCGAGGTTACGCGGCAGTCCAGACGCACGAAGGGACCGCGGCTGCGGGCGCTGTTCTCGTGCAGGCGGTGGGCCAGCAGCTCCTTGCCGCTGCCGCTTTCGCCGCGAATCAATACCGGCCGGTCGTAGCGGGCCAGGCCGTCGCAGCGCCCCAGCACGCGTCTCATGGCGGTGGAAGCGGCCACGATCCTGGTCGCGGGCGCCCGGTGGGTGGCAAACGGAGCCTTGCGGGCCTCGGCGGCCTGCTGACGGGGCAGACGTCGCCGGGCCAACTCGGACACCATGTTGTCGATGTCTCCGCCCTGGGGCGTGCGCTCCAGGTCCCGATCCAGGCGGTGGGCCACCAGGGCCAGGTGCCAGGCCTCATCCACGAGGCGGTCGCAACGTACGCCGGCGGGGCCACTGTCAGCCCAGCGCAGGCGAATGCGTGCCGCTTCGTGGGCGGCGATCATGCGTTCGTGGCGGGCATCGCGGCGTTCCAGCTCGGTCAGGGCGTCGTCCAGCAGACCGATGGCCGTGGACCAGCGTCCCAGACGCGACAGCACCGTGGCGCGGCAGCGACGGGTCACGGCGTCCTCGAACACGTCCCCTACTTCCTCGCACAGGGCCTGGGCGTCGTCCAGCACGGCCAGGGCCTCTTCGTGGCGACCTTCCAGACCGAGGCATTCGCCTTCGCGGCGGCGCAGCTCCATGACCAGGTCTCCCCGGGGGGCCAGGCGCAGGGCTATTTCCATGGCGCGGCCGTACAGCGTACGGGCCTCGGCGGGTCGTCCCTCATCGCGCAGCAGATCGCCCTGGAACTCCAGGGCCAGACTCTGCTCACGAGCCAGGCCGGCGGCCACGGCCCGTTCCCAGGCCAGGGTCAGGCTGCTGCGCGCAGGCACGAACTGTCCCTGCAGGCGGCGCACATTACCCAGGGCGATGTGGGCGCGGGCCAGCATGTCGTCCCGTTCGCCAACCAGTTCCAGCTCTTTTTCCAGCAGCTCGACCGAGGTGCCGTAGTCGCCCTGCTTGTAGCAGACGATGGCCAGGTTCTGGTAGTTCTGGGCCTCGCGCAGGCGGGCACCCAGGCCGGCATTCAGGGACAGGGCCTTTTCGAACCAGCGTCGTGCATCGCCCAGACGACCCAGCGACGCGCAGGTCCAGCCCAGGAAGTTGGCGGCCACGGCACAACGTCCGGGTTCGGCCAATACCGTAAAAGCGCTGCAGGCGTACTCGACGTGGGCCAGGGCGTCCTGCAACCGGCCACGCCAGCGCAGGGCCGCGCCCAGCAACAGACGCAGTTCGGCATGTTCGGCTGACGGTTGGTCCGCCACTTCGGAAAGGGCGTCGAGCACGGCTTCTTCCACTTCGCCGTACTTCTCGTGAAAAAGCAGGACGTTCCAGCGCAGGATGCGCACGCCCAGATCCTCGTCCACCAGCAGACCACGCTCCACGGCTTCGGCCAGCCAGACCAGGGTGCCGTCGTGATCCTTGGCTTCGATCAGGCACCAGGCCCGCAACAGGGCGGCGCGGCGTTGAACCGAGGCGTTGGTGTTCGTGACGCGGGTTTCGGCGAGCATCGTGTCCAGGCGCAGTAACGCATCCTCGTACCGGCCCTGCAGGTAGAGTTCACGCGCCGAAGCCAGGTCGGGTGCCGAGATCGAGTCGAGCCGCGTGGTGCCGGGCACAGCCGGCGCAGGTACGGTCAGCGGAGTGGCGGACAAGCGCCTGCGGTTTCGTTGGGTGTCAGGGCGCATGGGTCCACCTCCCCTCGCCAAGGAGCCAGAGTGGCGTCAGCACGGACCAGCCCAGTCCCGGTATATACAGTGACGTGGGCAGGCGGTAGGTGCGCCGCGGCGTCGGGGTGGCCGGTACCGGAAGTTCAGCAACGGAACCGGAGGTGCTGTACTCGTAGCCGGTCTCGGGGCCGACAAAGGGTGGGCTGTCGAACGCCCGGGGGCTCAGGACGCCATCGCCGGGGTCGCCCTCGGTGGTGGTTTGGAGGGTATACGGCGTCTTCGCCAAGGCACTGCCCACCAGCAAGAGGGTCAGCAGGGAGATGGCGAGCAAGGCGAGCCGTGTCCGGCGAGAGTGGGGGACACGCATATCTGCTCCCGAGTTCGGGCGGGGGTTCCGAGCGTCGAATCCGCCGCCGCCAAGGCCGGCCTGTTTCCGGGCCGGCCCACGTTCAGAATTCTGGGACACGGCTGAGATTAGCTCATTGTTGATTTATGGTCAATAAGTTTTCTTATACGTCATTGATATTGATTTTATATCCCAGATATCCCCTGTTTGGGATGGTTTGCATATGATGTATTGTTAGAAAACTGTCTCATGGTCGGTGTATCATGGGCATACCGGGCCTGTAGAAACGGTGGGGCGACGATACCCGTGACCAAAGCCTCTGGCCCGTGATGGCGTTCCGTGGTGGGTAATTTCCCGCTGTTTCCCCGGGCGGTGGACCTGATAATGGAGCAAGACGGCCTCCTGTGGCTCAGGAGGCCGTCTTGTCGAGTTCAAAAACGCGGGGTGCACCGGCTCCCGCAGGGTTGCTACTGGTAGAAGCGTATGAACAGGGAGGCTGATTGGTTGATCGTCTTGGTCTCACCGAACTGGTCAAACTCGTCCAGGGTCAGCCACCGCGCGTCGTAGGAAAGACCGAAGGCGGCCTGATCCGCCACCCGGAACTCGTAGCCCGCGCCCACGCCGTAGGTCAGGCCAGTGTCCTTGATGGAGTGGATCTCCTCGATGCCGGTGATGGACAAGTCCAGGTCGCCCGCTCCGATGACGCCCTTGATCCAGAAGCCCTCGCCCCGGGGAAACCAGGCCACATCGAACAGAAAAACCATGGATCTGGCCGACATGGGGGTGATGTTCTGGTAGAAACTCTTCTTGTAGCCCGTGAGGGAGAGGGACGCGATGAAATAGTCCGACCGGGCCCAGCCCACGCTCAGCATGGGCGCGAAGCTGTCCTCCCAGCCCGTCTCCACCGGTAGCCCGCCGGGAAGTTGGAATTCGTACTTGTTCCAGCCGAT
>QNDV01000423.1 GCA_003646045.1 bacterium | reverse complement strand
CCGACCGTCTACCCCGTACACGGCCAGACGCACGGACGAGTCGCCGGCGAGTTCGTAGGCAATGGTCGTGCGGGGATTGAACGGGTTGGGATGGTTGGGCAACAGGCGTGCCGCGGCCGCCAAGGGCAGTTCGGCGCCGGAAACCGCACCCTCCAGCCAGACCTGGCTCGCGGCATAGATCCTGTCGCCGCTGTTGGCGCCGTTGTTGTTGGCGCCGTTGGCCGTCACGTAGACGGTGATGTCACCCACACCCGCCGCGGGCGCTGTCCAGCGTACGGTCCAACTCGACGAGACACTCGTACCGGGACGGGTGCCCGCCGACGTGTGCTTGGCGTAGGTCCGGTTGCCGGACGTGGACAACTGGGCGTTGGCGTCGAGCAGGGTCAGGGTTCCGGTGCTCGCGCCGTTGTCGTCCAGGATGGTGAATTCGAAGCCCCAGCGCGCCGCGTCGGGATCCGCCAGGGTCACGGTCAGATCGTAGGGCGTCGACGGTTGCCAGCCACCGGGCACACCGTCGACCGTCAGGGTGCCGAGCCCTGAATCCAGGGGGAACGTCGAGTGGCAGGCGGTGCAGTTGCCTTCTCCCGGCGCGTTGGTGCGACCATCGGGTGGGCCACCGGAAAATCCGGGAGCCAGGGCGGGCCAGGTCATCAGGACCAGTGTGAGCAGGATCTTTTTCATGGTGGTTGTTCCCTCCGGTTGTGATCAGTTGTCCAGCGCTCCCTCGACGATCCAGCGGCGGACGGTTTCCAACGCGCCCGTTCCAAGGACTCCCCCCTGCGGCATCCTGTCGCCGACACCGGGGGCTCCCATCAGTTTCAGGTACAGGACCGATTGGTCGGATTCGTCGGCGACGACCAGCTTTCCCGGCCAGTTCACGGCGTCCACGTCCACCAGGTGGGTGCGGCTGTCGGGCATCCGCAGATCCAGGCCCGCGTTCCCGCCCGCGCCGTGGCACACCGTGCAGTTTGCGGTCCAGATCGGCTGTACGTCCGCGGCGTAGGACACCGTGGTCGTGCCCGACCCACCGCCACCCGACGGCGGCTCGGTGCCATGGTCGCTACAGCCGACAAGCACCAGCAGGACGAAGACGCAGCATGGAATCGATCTGCGGTTCACGGCCCCGCCTCTGGTTGCATGACGAACCGCACGTCCACCTGCTGCTCGTCCGCCAGTTTCATGACCAGGAAACGCGGTCGCTTGATGCCATGGTCGCTTAGCAGCACGCCGAAGGCCGCCGTGACAGCGACGGATCCGTCCTCTCGGCGGGACAGCCGGATATCCCATTCCATGCGCCGCGGGACACCGTGCAGATCCAGGGTGCCAAGCAGGCGCAGAGTGACTTCGCCGACGGCGGGAAGCGTGGTGGATGAAGCGGAGATTACGGACTCGGGCAGGAGACGAGCCGTGGGATATTTCACGGTTTCCAGGTGGTTCTCACGCATGTGCCGGTTGCGTTTCTTCTTGCCGGTATCGAAGCTGGCCGGATCCACGACCAGTTCACCGCTCACGCCTCCGACCAGGTTCTTCGGGTCGAAGTCGAGCCATCCCGTGAGATCCGCGGTACGGCCCCGGAACGTTTCCAGTGGCGCTTTCGATGTGAAGACGACCTCGGCCCCGGTGGCGGCCACGGTCCACCGCTCGGCACGGGCACTGACGGCCGCCAGTACCATGACCGCGATGATGATGGGGCCCTTGAGCCATGTCATGATCATAACCCCCGCTCAGAAGAACACGTGCAGTACGAGCTCGCCCTCCAGGTAGCTGGAACCCGCCACCAGATCGCCCTCGTCGATCTTCCAGTAGTTGCCCATGGCCAGCAGGTTGAAGACCGGTATGGGCATCCAGGCCACGCCGGCACCCGTGCGCTGGCGCAGGCCGTTGCGCCGATCGCGATCGGGATCCTGGAAGTTGTAGGTACCGCGCAGGTCCAGGCCGCGCCTGATGCGCAGCGTCAGTTCATTGGCCACCAGATTGCCGAGCCGATCGTCCTGCCGGGTCTCGTCGATCTCGCCCAGCCAGGTCAACGGACCCACGGCCAGATACCAGATGCCGCCCACGGCACGACGACTGTCTCCAGGGCGGTCGCGGCGCAGGACCGAGCCCCCGATCCCGGCATTCACCGGTCCCAGAACCTGGTGCAGGAGGATGCGCGCCGCGTAGGAGTCACCGTTGCTTTCGGTCCCGCCGAGCAGGGAGGCCGACACCGTGACGGCTCCCGGTGAGATCCCCGCCTCGAGGCCCGATCCGTGGAAACCGCGGGGGCTATCCGTTCCGTCGACGTCCGCCAGGTAGCGCCGGTTGAACATCTGGTGATCAGCGAAGCGCCAGCCGTAATCCGGCAGAAAACGGCCGGCCTTTACGTAGCCGTCCAGAGGCAGGCCACGCCAGGCGCCGAAAATCTCGCCGCTGCCGTTGATGCCCTGCTCGAAATAGGCCAACAGCCCGAAACCCAACTCGGCGCCTACGTAGAAATCGCCCTGCATGGCCAGGTTGGTGCCTGTGCCGCCCTCCTGTTGCTGCAAGAGACTGCGCAGATCCAGGCCGACCGTCACGCCCGGGGCCAGTTCGGGGCTGGCCAGGGCGACCTCGTCGTCACGCCAACCGCGGGCGGCCAGTTCCTCGGGCACGATGAACTGGCTGGCATACAGGTCCCGCAGTCCGCCGCCGGTGGGATTGACGTGGCAGAGCTTGCAGTCCTGACCGTATTGGGCGGTGTAGCGGGGAACGCCAAGAGCCTGCTCCGCCGACACCAGCGCCAGCAAAGTCACCAGGCCTGCCAGACCGGCGGAAATGGGGGCAGTCCTTTGACGCATCAAATCTCCACGGCAATGCCGAGCGCGGCCATGTTGGGGGTACGGGATCCTGACCAGGGCGCCCGGATTCCGCATCCTCTCTAATTCGGATGATTATTATCTAGTATATACGAGAAAGGGGATCCCCGGCAAGTCCGCGCTGAGTGATCGTGCCAACATGATGTCCACTTACGGCGTGTCGTCTTCCTGGGCCAACTCCCTCAGAAAAGACCGGGCCTGTTCCAGGTCCCGCTGCCCCCCCGGCAGCTGGGGATGAATGGCCAGGGCCCGCTTGTACCAGTCCTCGGCCGCTGCCACATGGTCGGCCGCGGTCTGGCGCAGACCGGAGGCAGCCGTCGCATCTCCCGCCGCCGCGGCGGTGCCGGCCAGGGATGCGAACAACTCGCCGCGCAACAGGTACACCGTGCCCAGGTTGGCCAGCGAACGGTAGGAACGCGGGAATGCAGCCACCGCCTGGCGATGCTGGACTTCCGCCGCGGCCAGTGCCTCCAGCACCAGGTTGGCCTGCCGCTGGACCTCGGCGTGCTGACCCTGCTGCAT
>QNDV01000422.1 GCA_003646045.1 bacterium | reverse complement strand
GCACGCCGTAGTAGGCGCTGTTGGCCAGCTTCAGCACGTTGGCGGTCATGGCCGTATCCCGTTCGAGGACCTCCTGTACGCGCTCCGCGCACGTCGTCGTGTCCTCGAGAAGGTCGAGCAGCTGAATGACCGTGGTAGGCAGCGTGGAAAGCTCACCGGTGTTGGTGATAAGATCATGAAGCGACGGGCGAGTCACTCTTCCCTCCCGGTCCCGAGACAGTTGGTTCCATCCCCTGGAACAAAACGCGATACCTGGTGGCGGGGACCGACGCGGCGGTCCTCGCACGCAGTGACCCTATCGGCAAGAGGCAGCAGGGACTGAACATGTTTCGCTAAATCACCGGTAGGCAAGCGAAAATCCCGGTCCTCCCCCACGATTTCCCCTCAACGCCGGAACCCGATCAGCCGATGAATCAAGCCATGAACAGGGCCGGTGATGCCGCCGGCCCGGCAACCGGTCCATGACAGGACCGGGGAAGGTCCCACGCAGGATGCCATGACCGAGACGACCGCCACCACAGGAACACCGGCCACCGCCGGGGAAGGTACCGATACACCGACCTCGTCGCGCCGCATCGAACTGCATGTGAGCGAGGATCAGGTACAGATCTATCTCAACGCACAAGACCCCCTGGACGACGTAGAAGAGTCCGCCCGTCTGATCCACGAGGCCTGCGAGGAACTCAAGCTGCCGGAGTTTCCCGAGGTCGAGGCCCTGCGGGACTATCTGCAGCAGGTTGCCACCCCCGGCGAGGACCTCATCGACGAGCCCTTCATCATGGGATGCTACGCCACCCCCGCCCACGACGGCCGTCTGGTCTGGTCGCGCGAATTCTTCCGCGACGGCTGGGTCGAAAACAAGGACACCGGCGCCGTGAATTTCTGGGAGCCCCTGGAACGGCGCAGCGTCAGCGAGGGCGAAGAGATTTGTCGCCTCATTCCACCCATCGCGGGCAAGACCGGTTTGACGGTCTTCGACCAGCCCATCACCGTGCGCAAGCCCCGGGCCGAGAAACTGCGTTCCGGCAAGAACGTCGAAGCGACCGACCTGCCCGACGACACCCGCGTATTCACCGCCACCTGCGACGGCAGGGTCCAGTTCGCCGTGGGCACCGTGACGGTGGACGATGTCTACATCATAAAGGGCGATGTCTGTCTCGAGACGGGCAATGTCTACCACACCGGCTCGGTGCAGATACAGGGAGATGTCAAGGCAGGCGCGCTCATCGACGTGGGCGGGGACGTCATCATCCAGGGCCTGGTCGAACCTTCGACCATCAAGTGCGGCGGCAACCTGAACGTCAACGGCGGTATCGTGGGCGACGGCACGGGTACCGTGGACGCCGCGGGCAATGTCCAGGCGTTGTATATCAACGAAGCTACCGTCCGCAGCGAAGGTGACGTCGTGGTCAAGAACGAGATATCCCATACCGACGTCTTCACCCTGGGACAGGTACTGTCACCGGAAGGGCGTATTGCCGGCGGGCACATCGTGGCGCTGCGGGGAATCCGGGTCGGCATGGCCGGTGCCAGCGGCTCCACCGGTACCGTGCTCGCCGCGGGGGTGGACCCCACCCTCGACGAGAGGATCAGCCGCCTGAGGTCCGAGCTGCCGCGGCTCGCGGCGATTCGTTCCCGCCTGCGCAAGGCCCTCATGCGGCCCCGCATGGAACGCTCCGAGATGACCGATGAGCATAAAACGGCCGCCGATACCCTGCGCGAGAAGATCGAGCAGGTGGATGCCGCCACGGAACAGGTGGCGCTGGATGTGGAACAGATCCGCTCCCTGGCAGCAGAAGCCGCCGTGGAAAAGATCTGCATCCTGAAGGAACTATGGTCCGGTACCACGGTCCAGCTGGGCGATTTGGTCCTTACCATACGCAAGTCCGTCCACAAACCCCGCCGTGTGCGTCGCAAGGGCCACGACCTGATGGTGCTGCCCATGGCGGAAGGCGCTGGCGCAGAGGACGGCTAGTCCATCGCCTCGACAACCTTGTAACCCAGACCCGTCACCGCCCGGGTCAGGTCCTTGCGGTCCAGATCTTCGCCCGTTATCCGCGCGCGGCCATCCTCCAGGGATACCCGGCACGAGACAACTCCCGGCAACTCGGACAGGGCCCGCTGGACACTGCCCGAGCAATGGCTGCAGTTCATGCCCTCGACCACCAGTTCCAGTTCCTGTCGGGCGGGTGTTGTAGCGCATTCGGCATCGCAGCCGCAGTCCCGCTGCCGGGCCAACCACCAGCTGCGTACCATAACCAACAGCAGCAGCACACCGGCCAGATGATCGAACCAGCCCAGGCCCTGATGGTGGTGCCCCCCGGCGCCCAACACCGGCAACATGTTCGACGCCCGGGGCAGCAGCCAGTCCAGCAGCAAACCGCCACCAAAGGCACTGGCCGCCACGGTAAGCAGGTAGATGAACATGGTGCGGCGCCCGAGCACACGGGCCACGGTGGTCATGGTGGCCGCGTTGGTAGCGGGTCCGGCCACCAGGAAGGCCAGGGCGGCGCCGGGAGAGGCACCCAGGAAAATGAAGCCCGCAGCCAGGGGCACGCTGGCCGTGGCGCACACGTAGATGGGAATCCCCACCGCCATCATCAGGGCGATGGACAAGGGACCCGTGCCCAGATAGCGGGCCAGGAAATCCTCGGGCACCACGGCGGCCAGCACGCCGGCGATGACCACGCCCACCAGCAGGGCCCGGGCGATGTCCGCCGGCAGGGTCACCAAACCGTAATCCAGGGCCGCCTGCACCTTGGCAACCAGGCCCCGGGGCCGCTCGTCCGCCGCCGCGACGACGGACTGTGCCGCTGACCCGTCGACCTCGTCCGCCATCTGCACCATGCCACCACCCAGGAACCCCGTGACCAGGGCGATAACCGGCCGGAAGATCGCAAACAGGGGACCCAGCATGGAATAGGTGACGAGGATGGAATCCACCCCGGTCTGGGGGGTCGAAAGCAGGAAGGCAGTGGTGGCCCCGCGACTCGCGCCGTGGGCGCGTAACGAAGCCGCCACTGGTATTACGCCGCACGAACAAAGGGGCAGAGGTACCCCGAAAAGGGATGCCTTGAAGACCGGCCCCGCCCCGCGGCCACCCAGATGTCGCTCGAGCCAGACCGGGGAAATGAATACCGAAAGCAGTCCCGCCACCAGGAATCCCAGTAGCAACCAGGGACCCATCTCGGCCGTCACCAGCCAGATCTCCGTCAGGATATGCAGCACGCTCTCAATCATGATGTTCCTTGCCGGTCACGGCGTGGTGGTCATACCGCCGCCGCGACACAGGGGGTGGTAGCGCATGCATATACCCAGATCGTGGGAGAGCCGGATCTCCGAGGCCGGCAATTCCTCCGGAAACAGGGTT
>QNDV01000421.1 GCA_003646045.1 bacterium | reverse complement strand
TCTTCAGTTGCTGCACTTGTATCTGTTTGCTGTTGTTGCTCCACAGATGTCGTATTTGACTGCGGTACAGTAGGTTGTTTGCCACCTGACATACCACCCATCATATTGCCAATTCCGCCCATGTCCATTTTGCGTGAACCGGGCGGCAAATCAAACAGTGCATCATCCTGATTGCCTATCTGTATATTTCGCAGCTCGAACATAATGCGCTGCTTTTGGCCGTTCTCTTTCGAAATCATGAATCCCTTGACGGCGATGTTGTCAGCATTGAGCCATGTGAACCCTCCAAATTTCCCTCCCGGTCCCTGAAAAACGGTTTTGTACTTGGTGGTTTGCATGCCGTTAATGATTTCTTCGCCGAGAACTTCTTTTTCAATCAGTTTGTACTCCGGGGCCTGTGCAGATTCACCAAGATCATTTTCTATGTACATGCCCTGTCCCATCAGAATCCAGGATTTATTGAGATCAAAGCGCTGAATTGTCACCATTGATTGGTTGCCCATCTGGATTTCATCACGCAACCTGTCACGCTTGAAATATATCTTTGAATTAACCTTATTGTCTTCAGTTTCAATCTGTGCATCGGCTGAAAATTCAACTGTAATCGGATTGGCATCAGCTGCCCGGCCAAGGGCAACTACAATTGTGCCGACAAAGGCTTGCGTGGTATTGGTGAAAAGCAGAAGAAAGCCAAATGTTGCTGCAACAAGTATTGATTGAGATTTCATGGTGGGCCCCCCGGCGATCGTTAACAATTCTTATGATAGGAATAATTTTTGTTGCACACAACAGGCTAGAACCACAGCAGGAGTCAGTCAAGGCGTCGGCACATTGTTCTGGGCCGGGGGCAGAGCTGCCGGTATTGTGTGGTGTATGCTTGCGGCGTGCATATGGCCTTAGGACCAAAGTGGCCAGCTATTCAAGGAGTGGTGCAGTGGTATTTATGCGGTCGATAACTCTGGTGACTTTTTCAATGGTATTGGTGGCAATGCAGGCATTTGCTGAGGATCGTTGTGTGGGCAATGCGCCGGAGGCGGAATCCTGGGTTGCAGAAAAGCTCAACGAAGCACAAGCGGCTCGAGAGAATAGTGAATTTAACAGCGCCAGCGAGCTCCTGAATGCTGCCGCACTTAATTTTCCGCGAATAGCGGATGTATCGATTTCTTCGCGTTGCATGGGGCAGACAAACTGGCGACGCTATTATAAAGAAAAGCAGCTGACGTATTTTGCGCTGGGGCGCAGCGCAGAAAATACAGGCAAGAAGAAAGGCAGTAATTTTGATGGGTATTGGTACTACGTCGAGGGTGATAACCGGAAAGATGTTGGACGATTGCTGGGCAAGCTTCCGGATGACCCGAATCGGTATGCAAGTGCAGGCAACCTTATCCGGGACAAGCTGTCAAAATATCAATGGGCAGTAGACAATGGCTTTATGCTCCTGGCGGATGAACAGGCGGGACAGGAGTTTTATCAGACCCGACTGGACCGATTGATTGCGCATTCCCGAGCACGCGGCAGCGCTTTACTCAAAACGGAGTCAGATATTGTCAGCGGTGATATAACTGAAAACGAAAAATTTGTATTGAAAGCCGAACAGGATGCCTCGGCAATGCTCGGTGCCATCATGGGCGATGAATCGGTATTGCCGGTCAGCGAGGCACGTCACGATGTGATGCGCGCAGAGCGCTCACTCACTGTGATGAGGGTGGCGCGCCAGTGGCTGCAATGGATAACATCCGAAGAGGCGGCGCCGATTTTAGTGCTGGCTGTGGATCGAGGCGATGTGTTGCTGGCCCGCGCAGATGATACTTCTTACGGGCTTGAAGCACGCGATGATTATTATGCAGCTGCAACTGGGTATTATAAATTTGCCAATGCTGACATTCAGGCTACACGCTCAATTTCTTCGCGTAAGGCAATTGAGCCGAAGCTTGAAGCAGCAAGGCTTTCACGTGAGGCAAGAATGGATGAGAAGGCTGACCAACTGCAGGAATCGGCTAAGGAATTTCAGCAGTCTATCGAAAAGTCGGATGCAGAAAAGAAAAACTTCAAGAGTGAAGCTGATGCATTGGAAGATGAGTTGGATTTTTGATTCATGTGGTGTGCGATATTAACTTGTCACCAGTAAACTAATGCCGATTCCTGTGGCTTCACTATTCTTCTTCATGCCAAGCGGCGATAATCTTCATCCATATGCAGTCTTCTCCGCAAGATCACAGCGCAACTAAAATACCTCCAAAGCGACGATGGCAGGAGATCCTGTTCAATCGTCGTAACCTGATCTGTTTGTTTCAGGGGTTTTCATCCGGATTGCCGCTGTATGTGCTGGTCACTCTTGTACCCGCCTGGTTGCGAACCGAGGGTGTAGACCTGTCCACGATTGGGCTATTGAGCCTGGTTACGATGCCCTACACACTCAAATTTGTCTGGTCACCGTTGCTTGATCGCTATCGGCCGCCCTTTCTTGGTCGGCGCAGAGGCTGGACACTGATTACTCAGGTACTGCTGCTAGCCAGTATTGGTTATTTGGGGGCATACCAGCCTGCCGTTTCAATTCAGAATATCGCCATTTTCATGTTCGCGATCTCACTGTTTAGCGCCACTCAGGATGTGGTGCTCGATGCCTATCGACGTGAAATGCTGGCAGATGATGAGCTGGGTATTGGAAATTCATTTTTCATCAACTCCTATCGCCTGTCAGGATTTGTATCAGGATCACTGGCCTTGATCTTGTCGGACACGCTGCCCTGGAAATGGGTTTATTGGATCGTTGCCAGCTTTATGGTTGTAGGAATAATTACAACATTTGTGGTGGCTGAAACATCAGATGACGCCAGCGCCCCTCGATCTTTACGTGAAGCGGTGGTTGACCCGTTTGTTGAGTTTTTTACTCGCGATGGCTGGCGTTCCGCATTGCTGATTCTCGCGTTTATTGTTTTCTACAAACTCGGTGACAGCATGGCCACCGCCTTGCAGACACCATTTTTTATTGACCTGAACTTTACGCGTACCGAGATTGGTTTAATCGTCAAGGCTGCTACTACGTGGTCCTCAATTGCAGGCACTGCTCTGGGCGGCTTCGTGATGCTAAAGATGTCTATAAACCGGGCGCTGTGGCTATTCGGTGTTGTCCAGATCATAACCATCCTCGGTTTCGCGATACTGGCACAGCTTGGCCACAACCCAATTGCATTATTTGTTGCTGTCAGCGCTGAATATCTCGGTGTAGGTCTGGGTGGTGTGGCGCTGGCTGCATTCATGGCGAAACAGACAAGCCTGAGTTTCACTGCCACGCAACTTGCGTTGTTGACCAGTGTTTCGGCTATTTCGAGAACGTTCGCAAATGCAACGACAGGTTTTGTCATTGAATCTATCGGCTA
>QNDV01000420.1 GCA_003646045.1 bacterium | reverse complement strand
GGCGAATTTCAGCCGAGCACTGGTCCACCGTCACTTGGCGTACGGTACGCAACAGGTCCGCCGTACGGGCCAGGTTGGCGTGGACGCTGTCCGCCGTTTCTCCCATGTCCTCGAGCATGACTTCGAGTTGGGAGCCGGTCAGAATACCGGCGCGATAGCTGGTCAGGGCGCGGACACTCAGATCGGCGAGATGGGATGCGGCGGTCACTCCCACCCCCACCGGCGTGCTGATTTCGTGGGACATGCCGGCTACCATGGTGGTCACCGCCGACAGCTTGTCCGCCTCCACCAGGCGCTGCCTGGTCTGGCGCACGATCTCGGCGTCCCGGCGTTCGCTGGTCACGTCGCGGGCCACGCCTTCCACCGATGCCAGCTGGCCGTCGGCATCGAAGACCGGTACCGCATCGATCTCGAAGACCATCTCCCGACCCTCGCGGTGGCGGGCATGGATATCCCAGACCTCCTGTCGCCGGCCCCGGCGGGTGCGAACCATGCGCTGCCGCGCCCTCTGGTTGCGCTGATCACCGCCCAGCCATCCATCCACTGCCTTGCGCAGCTCCGACGGATCGCGATAACCGAGCAAGTCGGCACAGGAGGGGCTCACGTAGGTCAGATTTCCCTTGGGGTCGTGGGAGTAGAAGATGTAGCTGTCGCCCAGGCTTTCGATGAGGCGTCGGTAGCGCGCCTCGCTGCTGCGCAGGCCGGCGGTGGCGCGATCAACCCGCTCCTCGAGTTCGGCATTGATCCGGCGCACGGTGTCCTGTTCGCGCCGCAGTGCCACCAGGTCGCGCCGTCGCTGCCAGGCCGTAGCCAGCAGGCCGGCCAGGGTCTCCAGCAGATTGATGTCCTCGGCCTGCCAGCCGCCCGGGCTGCGCACCGCGTGGAATATGAGCAACCCCACGGCACGGCCGCCGGAGACCAGGGGAACGGTCAGGGTCGACCTGGTCTCGTTGCCCAGCCAGTGGACCTTTTCGGCCAGTGCTGACCGCGGCAGCGCCGCCACGTCGGGAACGTGGACGGCACTGCCGTTTTTCAACCGCTCGCGCAGCCAGGGATAGTCATCGAGTGTGGCGAGGTGCCGCTCGGGTGGAATCCGTTCCACGTCCTCGCAGCACCACTGGTCCTCCCAATCCAGGGTGACACCGTCGGGACGCAGCCGCCCCAGGAAACAGCGATCCACCGTGGTCAGTCCGTCCATGGAGACCAGTGCGTGTGCCAACGTCCCGTCCAGTTGTCCGGCGCTGGCCGAAGCAATGTGTTTGAGAATGCGGGTGATAGTGGAGGCCGCGTTGCGGCGGTGATCCAGTTCCCGCCGCGAGCGGATTTCCCGGCCCGTGGCGCCGGCATCCGCCGGCAGCCCCCGCGGCGTGCGGCCACCCAGGGTATCCGGCGTCACGACAGTGCGGCGGGAGCGGAAGGCGGCAAAAAACCTGGTGCTGTCCAGACGGTACACTATGCCCGGTCTCCTGGTGAGACATCCTTGTCGGGCTGCGCGGGCTCCATCCGTTCAGCGGTTCGAATCGGACTCGGATAATAGGCATGGCCGACGGAGCCTGTCATAGCAAATTAAAGACTCGCGCAGGCGGGTATAAGGATCTCTTTACTTTGAACGGGCTTAGCACATCCAAAAAAAGGAAACAATAAGGAACAATTGGTCATCATCTACCCTCTCGCGGCAGTCCCAATCAGGACCGGTTACTTCAAATCTGACTATGGCCTCGGCTCCGTGACCATTCACAGCCCCTTTTTGATCCATCACGTGACGGCCGACCGCAGACAAGGTATCCTCTGCTCGGAGTACGCCAACGAGCCGAAAGGAATCGCCATGTGGGACAACATGGAGCTGGTCCGCACCTACGTGAACGAGGCCGAGGCCCAGGCGGACCTGGCCCGTCTGGTGGCAGCCGGCATGGAGGCCGTGGTCGCCACGGATAACTGCGGCGGCATGCGCCCTCATTTCGATCTGCAGATGGGTGTACGGCTGCTGGTGGTCACCGGTAGTGCCGACGATGCGCGGGAACTGCTGGGTGCCACGCCAGTGGCGGGCGACGGGCCCTGGTCCTGCGCCGCCTGCGGCTCTCCCGGGGATCCGGGCTACGACGCCTGCTGGAAATGCGGACATCCCCGTAACTGAAACCCTACCGCCCAATCTCCGTATCTGTCCGGTGTGGCTTCCGTCGCGCCGGGCCCCCGGACACCCGGTCCAACTCAGCTTGCCGACATCGCGAGAGGATCGGTCCCCGTGAAACACCGTCCCTGCCTGCGGGTGCTCAGCGTTGTTCTCGTCGTTTTCTGCTCCGCGACGGCCTTGGCCCAGGATGATGCCTGGCAAGCCACCTTCCATCCCGAACTGGATATCCGTCCCACCGCCGAGCCCATCGAGATCGATGGACTCATCGACGATGCCGGCTGGCAGGGCCTGCCCCGCGCCCGCCACTTCGCCGAACACGATCCCGGCGACCAGGTTCAGCCGCCGGTGGCTACCGAGGCCCTGCTCACCTATGACGACGACTACCTCTACGCCGCCTTCATCTGCCACGACGATCCGGACGCCGTGCGGGCCACCTTCACCACGCGCGACCGCATCTGGAGTGATGACAATGTCATACTCGTGCTCGACACCTACGGCGACCAGAGTTGGGCCTACGAGATCGCCGCCAATCCCTATGGCATCCAGGGCGACCTGCTGTGGTCCGCGGGCAGCGGCGAGGACTTGGCCTACGATCTGGTCTATTACACTTCCGGCCGTATCACCGACGACGGTTGGCAGGTGGAAATGGCCATTCCCTGGTCCAGCCTGCGCTTTCCCCAACGCCAGGAGCAGGAGTGGCGCGTAGACTTCTGGCGCAACCATCCACGGGAAGTGCGCGGCCAGTACTCCTGGGCCAAGTACGACCGGGACGAGCAGTGCTGGCCCTGCCAGTGGGGAACAGTGCGCGGCATCGCCGGTGTCACCCCGGGCAGCGGCTTCGAGATCCTGCCCGCCTTCGTCGCCAGCCAGGAGGGCGCCCGCGCCGATTCCACCGCTTGGGAGAACGGGGACGTCATGGGCTCGCCGGGCCTGACGGTTTCCTATGGGATCTCCCCCACTACCACCGCCGAGGCCACCATCAACCCGGATTTCAGCCAGGTGGAGTCGGACGCGGCCCAGATCAACGTCAACTCCACCTTCGCCCTGTTCTATCCCGAGAAGCGGCCCTTCTTCCAGGAGGGCAGCGACCTCTGGAAAACCTGGTTCAACGTGGTCTACACCAGGTCCATCAACCAGCCCATGTGGGCGGCCAAGGTTACCGGTCGACCCGGCCGCTCCAATTTCGCGGTGATGAGCGCACAGGACGAAGCCTCGCCCTTTATCGTGCCCTTCGCCGAAGAGAGTGGTTTCGTGTCGGGC
>QNDV01000419.1 GCA_003646045.1 bacterium | reverse complement strand
TCCCAGCAGGCGTCCTCCCGCCCACCAGGCACCGCCCAGGTAGGTAATCCAGACCCCAGCCGACAACAGACCGTGGGCCAGGTTGCGTTTGAGCAGCAGGTCGATCTGCAGGATCTGGTAGCGCGCCACGCAATAGCCGAAGCTGATGGGAATCATCACCAGTGGCACGGCGCCCAGTCGGGTCAAATCCGTCCGAAACTGGAGTTCCTCCAGCCCGATCTTGAAGATCAGGAAGGGGACTACCGCCGCCAGGGTGCCGAAAGTCAGGATGCGCACACGCTGTCTCAGCAGGGGGTCGCGGTAACTGAAGTAGCTGTGCAGCAGGGCGGCCAGACCCAGCAGGTAGTAGATGCCCAGCACTATCCAGATCATGGCGTCGATCCGGGCACCCCTGGCGCCGATGAACTGGTCCAGGGTGAAGCGCATATAGAACATGAGGGGCAGGATGTAGAGCAGGGGCGCCAGGAAGGGGTGGCGCGTCAGACGCAATTTCTTGTAGGGGAATACCAGGAAGAAGTGCAGGAACACCGCCGGCAGCATGAAGCGGGCGAAGGCTCCCATGTTCTGGGTGACCAGGGCACCCAGGAAGTAGGTTGATTGCTGCAGGTTGGTCATGAAGTAGAGACCGAACCACAGGCACAGCACGAAGAAGAGTCCGGCCGCCCGGTCAGCGGCGCTGCGCACGTACACCGCGAAGCCGATCAGCAGATACACGGCGGCCAGCACCACGTCGACGGCGTAGTCCTGCAGGTTTACCCGCGTCGACCTGAGGGGCACGTCCAGGACCAGTTGCTCATCCCCGCGCCGCACCATGTAGCGGACCGTGGATCCGGGCCGGTGCTTGCGCAGTTCCTCGGCGGCTTTCTGGGGGGAGGGCGTGATGGTGCGGTCGATACCGATGATGTGGTCGCCGCGTTGCAGGGGAGTAGGTTCCCAGGAGCCTCCGGGCAGGATATCCAGGACTTCCAGGCTGGGACGGCCGAGCAGCCAGACCGTACCGTCACTGGGCCGGGTGCGCGTGGCATCCCAGCCACAGAACAGCACGGCAACCACCGTCAGGACACCCAACGTCAAGTGGGCGCCCCGGGAAAGAAGCAGCCGATAGATTCCCACCAGGGGATTCGGATTCTGCCGTTCAGACGGCATGGCGCTCCGTGTTCAAGACCGAACGCCGGGCGCCCGGTGCAGTTCTGTAGCGGGATCGGCCGGGCAAACCCGTTGCCGACCGTAAAGTTCCCGCGCTTCTCCATGGAACATAGAGTATACCTAGAATCAAGGTGCAGGGCATCCCCGGTTTGAACCGTGCGGGGCATGCGTGACACTGCCTACAGTGCATAGACGCCCGGCATCGGCGAGGGGTTGCATGTATAGTAAAGACAGAATCGACGCTCAGCGTGGGTTGCCTGCTTCCCGGGCAAGGGGAACGGGCAGAACCATGATCCGCGTGGAGCTGCGTCCGCAGGGTCGGGACCTGCTCCTGGAGGTGACCGGCGGCGAGGCGCACGTGGGGGCGGTGGCCGTGGCGGCCCCCGGGTGGAGCGAAGCCCGTCTTGTGGTGGTGCCGGGGCACCGGGAGGGGCCCTTGGCGTCCGCTGCGGCGGTGCGTCTGGCCGAGGCGGCAGGATGTACCTGCGCAGTGGTGGTAGGCATCCACCAGGACCATGCCACGCGGGACGAGATCACGACCATTGTCGGCCACGTGGAAGCGGCGGTGGAAAGCCTGGCCACGGAACTCGCCGCAGGTGGAGGATGGCGCCCATGAACGACTACCGGGAACTGGAAGATACCGTTGCGACCTGGGCGCGCGAGGCTGGTGCCCTGGCGCTCGAACTGGAGCGCGGTCACGGCACGCTGCGCTACAAGGCCGGCCGGGAGGCAGTGACGGATGCCGACGGCCTCATCGAGATCATGCTGCGCGAGCGCATCGCCACGTCTTTCCCCGGTGACGCGGTAGTGGGTGAGGAAATGGGAGCCGGTGCCGGTGCCGACACCGCCGCGCGGGTCTGGCACCTGGACCCCATAGACGGCACCTTGAACTACGCCCTGGGGCTGCCCGATTTCTGTATCAGTATCGCCCTTTTCGTGGACGGCGAACCCCGGACGGCCTGCATACATCAACCCATCGGCGGCGACATGTGGACCGCGAGTCGTAACGAGGGAACCCGACGCAACGGCGAGTCGGTGACGGTCGGCAAGTGCCGGTCCCTGGCCGACGCCATGGTCAGTGTCCAGCCTCGCAAGCGTGGGCGCCTGGGTCGCGACCCCCATCTGTTGCAGGCCCTGCTGCTGGAGTCCCACAAGTTCCGCAAGGTGGGGGCGATCGCCCTGGAGATGGCGTGGACGGCGGCCGGGGCCTACGACGGCCTGATCATCGCCTCGCGGGGAGCCATCCCGTTTCACGACGTGGCGGCGGGTATCCTGCTGATCTCGGAGGCGGGCGGCGTGATAACCGATGGACGGGGACAGCCCTACCGGCGGGGCGGGCATGAACTGGTGGCGGGTAACGCGGCAGTACACCGCGATCTGCTGGAACTGCTGGGCCGGTTCCCGGAACCGGGCTAGAGATACTGCAGGGCCAGGGACCCGTAACCCTGGACGCCATAGCTTAGCCAGGCGGGATGCTCGGCTCCGTACTCCTCGCGCAGGTGCCGGGCTGCCCGCCAGACTGCGCCCGCCGCACTGGATCCCGCACCCATGGCCTGATAGACCTGACCGGCGAATAACCGGGCGGGTCGACTGTACAGGGGAACCAGGGGGCCGATGACGCTGGAAGCGCCGGCGCGGGTGAAACGACAGCCCAGTTCGGTCAGGGCCCGGTAGTGGTTGGAGAAAACCAGGGGCGGCAGCCCGCCGCCGTGGCCGAAGCCCTCCGGCAGCACGGGTCCATCCTCCAGCAGCCACTGGCCGGTATTCGTGTCCGGTACCGGGTTCAGGCGTTCGCGCAGCAGGTCGCCGGAATAGCCGCGGCCCTGATCCGACCGTTCGTTCACGGCGTCCAGCAGGGCTGTGACCTGATCCACACCCACGGGCAATTCCTCCAGGCCCACGGCGCTTTCATACTCGGCATCGGGCAGGACGGTGGCGTCGGCGATCAGACCTTCGAGCCAGCGGTCGTCGGCCTGGTCCGCCTGGTCCGCCGGTTCGCTGGTGGGGCCGGCATAGTGGATCGCCTGGTAGGCCAGGGCCTGTTCCCGCAGGCTGGTGGGGGTCAGGGCCTCGTCGGGCAACTCGAAGTGGGCCAAGGTCGAACCCAGGGGTGCCCCGGACAGGGAGGTAGAGATGGCCTCTGCCTCGCGGTAGATGAGACGACGGGTGGTTTCGAGGGAATGTCCCGCGACGAACAGCAGGCGGGGGCGGCTGACACCGTCATGGCGCAAGTGACGCAGGGTGTGACGCAGG
>QNDV01000418.1 GCA_003646045.1 bacterium | reverse complement strand
GTGTTGGGGAGCGCGTTGGACATGATTTCCTCCGTGTTGTTCATGCCCCTTCCAATGCCGGTGGAGACGACCGTTGTCAGGGATCGCGAAGCGACCGTTAGGCATGTCCTTGACCACGGTTGGCCCACCGGCTATCCCAGTCAATCTCATGAACAACACGGCGGAAATCATGTACGGGCACCCTTGGACCTGCCGCCGCCCCGGTCGCGGACGCCGTCGTCTGTACCCGCCGCTGGCTCCTGTCGCTGACGCTGTTTGCTGAACCTCTCATAACAAAGTCAACCCTTCGGTAATCAGACCGGAGCACCTCGTTTAGAGACACGAATATCCATTCATATCATTTATAGAGACTCGTCGTCGTCGAGCTTGTGGATCTGTGGGAAACCGTGTCCAGGCGTAGCGAAGCGCAGCTGGACGGGGTTTCCCAAGGGGCTGAGGAAAACGCGCCCTGGCGTTTTCCAGGAGGTTGTGGTCGGCTGTGGGAAACGTGGAGAGGCGAGGACCCGACAGGGTTCCTTCACAGCGTTTTCCATAGGCGTCCACATCCTCCGGCAGCCCCGGCAGATCCACAAGCTCTGGGCAACTGCCTGACATGACATGCCGGTCGGAAATTCGTATCTCTTCGAATGAAATCAGCGCGGAGTGGTCCTCCGAAGGGTTCCGGGTGGGGTTGATCCTACCTCTCGCACAGGGTGTCCGTTTTGTGTCGGCACCAGCTCAGCTTCACAGAATATTTCCATCCACCCATAGTCCTCAGGGCGCCTCAAGGCTGTCGTGGAGCCTCGCTTATGCGGGTCCAAGGGACAGTTGGAGGTCGCCCGTCGGAGTAAATCCTCTACCTCACGTCTTTCACGATGCGTTTGGTTCCTGACGAACTCCTTTCGTTTGAATCATTAGATCAAGCCTGCCTGGTGAAACACCTCACCCGTATGCTGGCTGTGCCCGGAATCAACGAACATTCCTGCCTGGCCACCGTCCATCCAGCAAAGCAACTGAGTCCTCGATGTTTCACTCTTTCCTCCGAAACCGAGCTTGGCCGCGTCGTAAAGTAGCTTCGAGTCGAAGACTTTTCCCCGTGCGACATGCCATAGCGCAGCCGCCAACTTTCGCATGACTGCCACGACCGCCTTGTTCTTGTACTTGCCTCCCTGACGAGCCACCTTGCGCTCGTACCAAACCTTGGTCACCGGATCACGCATGATCAAACGCAATGCCGCCATATATAGATAAAATCGGCATATACCTGGCCCTCGTTTGGTGATCTTGAGCTGTCCCTGGAGCTTTCCCGAACTGCGTTCCTTCAGGTTGAGTCCCAGCGCCTTAACGAAGCTGCTCGCCGACTCGTAACGGGCTGGATCTCCCACCTTCGACACCAATACCGCTGCCGTTGTTTTCCCGACGACTGGGCCCATCCGGTGTACCGACTGCAGGTTTTCACCCATTGCCTCCACCGACAACTGCACTACCCGAGCTTTCGCTCGACAACGCAGCACCTCCTCCGCGAGTGCCTGCACCACAGTCCTTTCCCGTTCTGTCATCACCATCCCCAATGTGATCCCAGCGCCCTCAAGTACCCGCTCGATCTTGTCCTCCTTCAATAGAGACCCGCCGATCTTTCGCATCAGCCTCCGGGCGCCCTCCTCATCCGAGGCCACTGCCTGAGGCGACCCGTACTCCTTAATGAGTTCCAACACTGTCCTTCGCTTCAACGCCATGTCCTCACACAGCTCCGGCCAGTAACGCCCCATCTGTGCCTCGAGACGATTCAGGTTCGCGTGCTCCTGCTTGTCGTACATCCCCATCAGTCCAACCTCAGCTGCTAGGTCACGCTCCTCCTCGGGCCGCAACGGCCAAAGCTCACTGACTCCCTCAAGGTGCAACTTCCCGATCAGCGTCGCTGATTTCGGATCGTGCCAACTCGGAACACCGTCGAAGACCTCAGCCGCGTCATGACTTCGTTTCGGGCTCACCCGGTAAACCGCCACTCCACGCTTCGCGAACTGCCACCTCAATGGATCTCCATACGTCCCACTTGGCTCCAGGGCTACTTCCAGTTCACTCACCGGCAACCCCGTCACCAACTCAACTGTCTCCAGCGTCTCGGCGGTATGTCGCCACGAGATGATCAGCTTGACCTCCTCGGTCGATGCCAGCCATAACGCTCCAAAAACTCGCTCTTTACCAACATCAACGCCAAATACAACTCGTTCACCACGAACCTCCTCCGCCAACCTGTTCGCATCCACCTTCTTGACATTTACCGACCGATAGCTACGCTTCTTCATAGGGGTGACCTCCTTCACGATGAAAATGATCTCTCGATCGTCTCATCTTCCTGGGGCACCCCTTCTTTATAGCTGGCTGTTCTCCATCCCCGGCCTTCGGGGGCGCGTGAAGATCACCGTAAGTGCAACGACCGCCGATCGCCCCCGCTCGGCACATTTTCCTCAAGGGGGATCAGGGGCTGAATCGGGGGAACATCTCCCCTTGAGGAAAATGACCTCGGCGGCCTACGGCGTCGGCCGAGACTCTTTCGCTGACGCGCTCGCCGAGCGGTGCCCGGTATCGGCATTCACCGCTACGGTTTCGTTCTTGGGAGGGTTGCCCGGTGGAGAATGCCGTACCCCGCACGCGCCGATTCGAGGTATTGGTGCTCTTGGAATTTGAGGTGATTGTGGGCATCAGCGGCAGCGTCAGTAGACTGCTGAGGTTCCCCGTTCGCGCCCGTTTCCTATTTCTTGTGCATTCATCTTAATTCTATTAGAATGAAAGTGAATACGAGGTGAAGCATGGCGAAGACGATTACACTCCGGCTTGATGACGATACCTACCGCGCGTTTGCGGATGCGGCCCGTGCTGACGGTCGTTCGATGGCAAACCTGATCCAACGAGCGGCACTCCTGAAGATCCAGGAGGACCAGTTCGTTGATGATGCTGAGATGGCGGAAATTCTGGCCAACGCCGTTCTCGTTGAGCGGCTGCAGGAGGGTTCGCAAGAGGCTCGAGACCGGCGGGGTCGTTTTGTCGAGTGAATACCGGATCTTCGAAACTGAGAGATTCCGGAAAGACATCAAGGCCATCGCGCTGGGAGGCGATCGCAGGGTACTCGAAAAACTCTGCACAACCGTATACGGCCAGCTGCGGATCCAGCCAAAATTCGGGCCACAGATCAAGAAACTCAAGGGCTTCCCTCCGGAAACGTGGCGATATCGCATCGGAGCATGGCGGTTTTTCTATGAAGTTGATGATAGGGAGATGATCGTCTTTTTGACTGTTGCCTCACACCGAGGGTCGGCGTACTAAGGGCTCGCGCAAGAATAACTTCCACATTCGGGAGTTGATCAGAATGCTTGAGAGGGATGGCTGGCCTCTAATTAGGCGGCCGAGGAGGCATCAAAT
>QNDV01000417.1 GCA_003646045.1 bacterium | reverse complement strand
TTATGTGCAACAGGTAGATTCCTGTCGCGGCCGGGCCATTGCCGGTGCGACCATCCCAACCCAGTTGGTACTCCCCCGCCGGGATTTCGGCTGCCAGCAGTCGCTTGACCAGCCGTCCCCGCAGGTCGTAGATGCCGGCCTCTACAAAGCCGCTGTTGGCCAGACGCACTCGGGCATGAACCAGGGGATTAAAGGGATTGGGCCACGGCTCCCGCGCCCAGGTCAGAGGCGGGGTCGTGCCGCCCAGACAGGGCTGCACCAGGACCCGCGCCGCGCCATCCGGTCCGGTCACGCCCACCAGGCGCAATTCAAGCACGGCCCCGGTCGGGGTCAGGCCTGCCAGGTCCTGTGCGTCCAGACGCAGTCGCCAGCCACCGTCGGCAGACTGCAGGTCACCGACTACCGCCCCCGCGCTGCCCGCCAGAGTGTGCCAACGGGCGGTGCCCCGGCGTGCTTCCAGGTCCCAGGAGAAATTAACCCCGGGGCGTATCCCGATCTCCAGAACATCGCCACGGCAGATCGCTGTCAGTGCGGAAGGCTCGTTGGCTACAGGCACCCGTTCCACGTTCAACATGGTCAGGCCCAATTCGAGGGTCTCGTCCAGCGTCAACAGATCAGGCACAAGATCACCGTTTAGATCGTCGCTCAAGAGAATAAAAACGTCATCGCCCCCCACGAATTCCTGGGGTTGGGTGTAGGCCCATCCACCCAGACCGTAGTGGACATTCAACACGCCCTCGCTGCGCAGGTTGACGACCAGGTCAAGTATACCATCCTGGTTGATGTCCTCCGCCAGCACACTCGTCGGAGAGGCGGCTAGGGCATAGCTGCCGATACGCCGGACGAGATTGCCGTTACCATCGTTCTCGAGCAGGGTAAGGCTGCCGGCGACGACGTTGCCTACAATGACATCCTCGTCCAGATCGCCGTCCAGATCGCCCAGGGTCAGCAGGCGCGAACCGCTGTCCGCATTGAGACGGACCTCGCCACCGAATTCGCGGCCACCCAGGTTGGCGCTGTACGAAACGCGACCCTGGCCGTCGGCGGATACCAGTTCCTTGCGCCCGTCCGCGTCCAGGTCCACGACCACCACATTGCGGGCCTGCCACAGGAAGGACTCTATCCGCACGTCGTTGAAATTTCCGTCGCCCGCACCATAGCAGATACGGATCTCTGGCCGCTCCGTCCCCAGGACCACCAGGTCCTGGAAACCATCACCGTCCACGTCGTCCGCGGACACTTTCACTGTCGGCATGTCCAGATCCAGTGTGCCCAGTTCCAGAAAGCCCTCGCTCCCCTGCCAATCCATGATCCAGATGATCCCGTCGAAGACGCTGACAACCACCAATTCCGGTGTCGGGTCGCTATCGACCTGGCAGAGAGTCATGGAGCCCGGTACGAACGGGATAACCTGGCTGATCGGTGACGGTTGCAGACCCGTCCCATCTCCCAGGAAGGAATTGAGGACCGCAGCTCCGCCGATACCCACCACCGCATCCGGAAAACCGTCCAGATCGAGGTCACCCAGGGTGGCACTGGCCGGCTGGCCCGAAAGGGACAGTACGGGATAGCCGAAGAGGGTCCCCGTGCCGGATGCGAACATGATCGTGGCGGCCTCCAACTCGCTTCCGAGACTGACCACGTCGATCTGGGCATCACCGTCATAATCCGCCGCCAACAAACGCGTGGGACGGCAAGAAGGATAATAGATCTCACCAGGACTCCAGGACGAACCGTCACCCAGGACCACCTCCACCAGGCCACGGGTGCTGCTGGCAGCATAGAGTCCCACCCTCCCGTCATAAAGCCGGGCGAAGTCGAGGTCGTCGGCCTGCACTCTGAGTACGATGGTATCCTGCAGGACAAGGACCCCCGCGGCAGGTACCACCGACCAGGCCAACGCCGTGTCGGCAACCGCCACCGCCAGTTGGTCGGCACCGGCTCCAGTCAGGACCGCCAGGGCCCGGGGAGCCGCGGGCAGGAGCAATTCATGATCGAAGGCGAGTACGCCGTCCACCACCGTGAACCCGTGCAGGGAGCGGGAAAGAGCACCCCCGTTGGCGACAACCAGTTCGGCACTGCCGTCGCCGTCCAGGTCGGCCGCCACCAGATCGACGGGGCGATCCCCTGCGTCCAGACCGGCCTCCCGGCGCCAACCGTCCCCGTTGCGAATCGCAGTTACCAGCCGGTCCACGCCCGGCAGTGCCACCACAACGCGCGGCGTGGAACCACCGGCTACATGGAGCGCGGCCACCGCGCCCGGATCCTCCTCCAGATCAAACCGGTCTCGTTCAGAAAGGAATGGCGCGACCGTACCCAGATCCACGAATACCAACTGATCAGGATCAGATGTACCCACCACGAGTTCGGAAACCAGATCCCCGGGATCAGGGAGGTAGGCTATGGAGGTTATACTGCCACCGACAAAGACGCTGCCCACCGTTCGAATCTCACCGAGGTGGACCTGGTAGGACATGAGCAGAACGAAACCGTTGTCGGTACCCACCAGAAAGCGGCTGCCGCCCCCCCCCGGACCGGGCAATTCACAACCGGCAGTGGTTTGAGCCGGGGTGGGCAGCAACACCGGCCCGGGAAACTCCACCGTGACGGCAGCGTGGGAAACCGGTGCACTCCAGACCAGGGCCAGGAACAGCAGGACGGCGGCCGGTACCGCGTTGCACTTGGGTCGAATGTGGGTTTGGAACACGCTTTGCCTCACTGTCGGCATCGGGGATTGGCATCAGTATACGGATACCACGCCAGGGACACAAAACTGTTTCACTCCCCTTCGTCACCGGGCACAGGAAACCCCATCTGCACAGGAAGTTGGCCATTACAGGTTGACACTTGTGGCGCCGCACCTGACATTTATCCGACGAGATTTCCGTTCCTGAATCCCCGCGCGCACCCGGGCTGTGGCCTGGACAGGAGCCCATTCATGTCTTCGAAATCACTAGTTGTCCTGATCGTCGCGGCCGTTTGTCTGGTTGGAGGAGCCGCATGGGCCCAGACCGAAGAACCCGCAGGGACCAGTGAAGAACCGACGTTCAGCCTGAGGCGGGACAGTTCCACCGCGGCGGCAGAACTGGAACTCTCGGAAGAGGAGTCGTTCCACCGCTGGATTCCCGCCATCAAACAGGGTACGCTGGAATTCAGTTTCGCATTGGGCTTCCTGAATCTCAACTCGACGCTCCTGCAGCACGATAAGATCATCTACAAGTACACCCAGGAAGACACCTATTTCGGTGATGTGGAGATCAAGGGCGAAACGGCCTTCAACCCCGTGCTGCGTGGCGGTATCAACATCAGCCGCTGGTTCGGTCTCGAAGCCGTGGGTGGTCTGTCCTTCAGTGACTACCAGGCTGAGATCAAAAACCCCTTCCGCCAGAAGAACGAACCGGGCGCCCCC
>QNDV01000416.1 GCA_003646045.1 bacterium | reverse complement strand
CACTGGCCTGGTGGTTCCAGGGGCGGATCGTTCCGGTGCGTCCACAGGATTCGAACGTCCGGTCGCAGGCGAGACAATCGCCGGCAATCACTCGCAATACCGCTGGCAACCCATTCCCGGGGCCAGTTCCTATCTGGTTCGGATCGAGGAAGTCGCCGGGGATTTTGTCTGGGAAGGAACCTCACACGGCACATCGCTCACCCTGCCTCCGGATATCACACTGCCGGCAGGTCGCGAATTACGCGCGTACATAATTACCGTTCCACGGGATGTGGCGCCCGCCGGCGACCTGAGCGTCAGGTTCCGTAGTGGCGATCGAATGGCCATCTTGAAATACCGCACCCTGGCGGCACCCTGGCCTGCGCAACTGCTGATACTGATCGGATTCCTGCTTGGAATAGGTGCCGCGGTATTACGCTACCGGGCATCGCGATTCGAGTCGGCTACGGCTACCTGAAAAAAATAATAAAAAACTTCTGCAATCCACTTGAAAACCAGGCGGCTCGATTGTTCCACCATATAGGGCCAGTTGTATCGGCCCATCTACGCCAAGTCACACAGGTAACTGGAGTCGCCCATGCAACCCGCCCTTCGCACCACTTGGCGCCCCCTGTTTTCCCAACAGGAGTGCGCCCCCTATCGCACCGCCGTCGAAGCCGTGGCGGCTGAACTCGCCCATCCCGACCCCGCGCTCTTCGTCCACAGCCGGCGTACAGCAACCGCACGGTACGACGGTGCGGCAGCGGTTGCGGACCTGGCCGGCGGCAAAGCCGGCCTGGCTGTCTTCTTCGCCTACCTGCATCTGCACACGGGCGAACCCGCCCACCGCGACACCTCGATACGCCTGATGGACGAGGCCATCGCCGGTATGGCCGGCACCGCATTCTCACCCCGCTTCTTCCAAGGCTGGCCCGGAGTCGCCTGGGCTGCAAGCCATGTGGGGCGCCTACCGGGCTGGTGTGTGGACGAGAGCCCGGTCACGGAGATCGTCCGGGTCGTGGAACATCTGACCCGCCCCTCGTGCTGGACCGGACACCTGGATCTTGTCTCTGGTCTGACAGGGCTCGGGGTCTATGCCCTGGAGGAGTTGCCGCGTCCCGCGGCCCGATCCGGACTGGTAGCCGTCGTGGAGCGACTGGCCGAACACGCCGAGCACTTGAACGAAGGCGAGAGCTGGCTGGCTCCCGGCAATGACCTGATAGTCGACAATCAGCTGATTGATCACGACGGGGAAGCACAGTTGGGACTGGACCATGGCATTCCCGGCGTCATCACATTGTTGGCGGAAGCCCACGCAGTCGGCGTGGAACAGGCCTTGCCCCTGCTGAACCGGATTGTCTCCTGGTCCCTGGACGGCATACCGCCAGCCGGTACTTCTGCCCTTTTTCCCCACTGGAATGACACTGGTAACGGCACTGGCCGCTCGCCGCGATCGACCTGGTCCAACGGAGCTTCCGGTCTGGCGGCGGCCCTGATGACCGCAGCCACCCGCGCCGACAAAGCCACCTGGCATGGCACCGCCGTGGATTTGGCGGTGCGCGCCGCCGACACGCCGCTGGACCGCTGCATGATCGCCGACCACAGCATCTGCCGGGGCGCCGCAGGCATGGCCCATCTCTATAACCGCATGTACCAGGCCACCGGCCACGAGGGTTTGCGGGAAGGTGCACGTACCTGGTTCCGCCGCCTGCTGGACATGCGCCATGCCGACAGTGGCGTGGGAGGTTTCCTGTCCTACCTGCCGCGCCGGGGCCAGGGTGACCCCTGGATCGCCGACGCCGGTCTGATGACCGGAGCGGCCGGCGCCGCCCTGACCATGCTCTCCGCCATCGGTTCGATCACACCCCTCTGGGATCGCATGCTGCTCGTCTCGGTGCCTACGTCGGAAACCGACTGGCAATCCGGTCTGCCGCCCCGTACCTGTCCCGCTGATGGGACCCGGTCATCCATCCCCCATCGACCGGCTTGATCTCCGGGGTGCGGGGCGGCCATATATTCTACGCGCAGGCAGCGGCACTTCACGCGCGCAGGTAACCCAGCATGCCGCGCAGGGTCTGCCGCGTGAAGTCGTCCTCGCGCACACGAATATCGTCGGGCAGATCGGCCCCTCGTGCGTACCAAGGGTCACAGGCGGCCAAGGCAGTCATGGTCGCGGCCAGGAGTTTCTCTTCGGCCGCGGCATCCCCCGCTACGGGCAGCCCACCTGCATGACCGGCTTCCAACCGTAACGTTTCCACCCACAGTTTCAACTGGTCACGAGCCGTCCCCAGCAGCCTGCTCGTATCACCGCACCACCTGCCGTGATGGGCAAAGAGCAGAACGGTCGGCATTGGATCCTTGACCAACAATCGCGCCAACGACCCCTGCGCCACCTCCAGTTTGAACATGGGCGGAGTGGCTGGTCTCAGATACGGCTCCGGTGTGTCGCAACCGCGCCCGAGAGAGGAGTACGTGCCCGCCGCTTCGCCCACGAACAACCGTGGCCCATGTCGAAAGCAGACGTGGTGCGGAGCGTGGCCCGGCGTGGGGATCACCTCGATGCCGTAAGGCGTCAGCACTTCGAAATCGGCCAGCGCATTACCGGGTACTGGCGGCGGTTCACCGTAGGCCCGGGCCTTTTCCTGCAGGACAGCCAACGACCCTTGCCACAGGCGCTCCGGAGCCTCCAGGTGCCGCCGCCCCCGAGCGTGACAAATCACCCGGGCAGCTGGCCACCTTTCCAACACCCGGGCCGTGGCGCCACCATGGTCCAGATGGATGTGGGTCAGCAGGATAAAATCGAGGCGCTCGACACCCAGTTCATCGAGGGCTGCCACCAGTCTCTCACCGGTGGCCGGCGGGCCGGGATCGACAATGAATACGGGGCCCTCTCCCCTCCACACCCAACAACTGATGAACTGTCGCTGGCCGGGCAGATCCTGGTCGAGGTCTACCAGATGCAAGCCGGGCGTATCCGGAAAGTTGTGGATCACATCGGCCTCCCGAGTACCAAGGGGACGGGAACGGCAGGATTATAGGTGCGCCCGCGCGATAGACACATGGTAATTCTAGTTCATGCCCTCGGTTGTTCCGCCGATATACGGCCCTGCTGTTCATGGCAGAGCCGATGGCAGACGGAGCAGAGGGTGGTGAGATTGTCGGGGTGGTTGGTGCCGCCGTTGACGCGCGGGGTCAGGTGATGAACTTCGAGGAAGCGTGTGCGGTTGCAGCCTAGGGATTGGCATTGGTGGTTATCGCGGGCCAGGACTTCGCGGCGGGTTGATGGGGCGATAGTGGCTTTGTTGCGTTCTCCCGGTTTGCAGATGATGGCGTCGCAGCGGAGGCGGGAGGATTCGGCGGGGCTGAGTTCGCGTTCGCCGTGGTCGGTTTGGACTGTCATGCGGCCGGTGGCGACGTTTTCGTGGACGTGGATT
>QNDV01000415.1 GCA_003646045.1 bacterium | reverse complement strand
GTTCTGGCCAAAGACCACGTCCCAGGGCATCACCTGGTCGATCATCGTCGGTATCGTCGCGGCGCTGGGCCTGATCCTGGTGTCACCGTCCATGTACGCCCGCTACGGACTGGATCCGGACACGGCGCTGGTTCCATTCAGCAATCCGGGGCTGATTTCGATTCCCCTGAGTTTCCTGACCCTGGTGGTCGTGTCGCTGATGACGCAGAAGAAGGACGCGGTGAAAACCTGACCAACAGTCGAGACCGTCGGCGGGCCGCCCGCCCGCCGACGAATTCGATTCTGCCGCGAGGTTCACATGAAACGAATTGCCTGGCGTACCGTCCTGCCGGCCTTTTTGGCCATTGTCCTCTTTTCGGGGGTCGTGTTCCTGTATCTGCTGCCGTCCCTGGACCGGGTGGTGATGGATCAGAAGCGCCTCATGATCCGCGAGCTCACCGAGTCGGCCTGGAATATCCTCGCGCGTTTTGAAGCCGAAGAAAATGCGGGACGTCTGTCGCGGGACACCGCCCAGGCCGCGGCCATCGCCCAGGTGCGCAATCTCCACTATGGGCAGCAGAGCAAAGACTACTTCTGGATCATCGACGGGCAGCCGCGCATGGTGGTGCACCCGTATCGACCGGACCTGGAGGGGACCGACCTCTCGCATTTCAGCGACCCGGCGGGCAAGCTGGTCTTCGTCGAAATGGCGCGGGTTGTGCAACAGCAGGGGGCCGGCTATGTCCGCTACATGTGGCAGTGGAAAGACGACCCCGGGCGAATCGTGCCTAAATTGTCCTATGTCAAGGGCTTCGAGCCCTGGGGCTGGATCCTCGGCACCGGCGTCTACACCGAGGACGTGGACGCCGAAATCGCCGCGCTGAAGGGCAATCTGCGGGCGGCATCCCTGCTGATCCTGGCGGCCGTCACGTTGTTGCTGTTCGTGCTGTCTCGCGCGGGCCTGAAGGCCGAGCAGAGGCGACGGCGCGTGACGGACGCCCTGCAGGTCTCCGAGGAAAAGTATCGCCATCTGGTGGAGTCGGCCGGCGAGTCCATCGTCATGGCCATCGCCGGCGAAGGGCTGTATGCCAACGCCAGCCTGCTGCACTTGCTGGGCTATCAGAGAGACGAATTTGCCCAGCTCGACATCGCGACCATCATTCACCCCACGGCCACTGAAATCCAGAATGATCGGCGTCACTGGCAAGCCGTGACCGACGGCGTCGAGGCTCCCTCCCGTTACGAAGCCGAACTGGTCTGCAAGGACGGCCGCCTGCTGCGGGTCATGCTCACCCTGTCGCGCATTGTCGTGCAAAAGCGGGCCGGATTCATGGCCGTGGCCACCAGGCTGTCACAGCCGCGCGAGTTGGATATTCTCTCGGCCACCAACCTGGATGATCTGGAAGCCGCCAGCCGCCGCACCCGCGATCTGGCGACCCTGATGATGAATCACGGCGCCGATGCAACGCAGGTCAGCCGCATGCTTTCGGCCAGCGCCGACGGCGTCGTGCGCAAGGCGATCGAGTTCATAGTCGCCGAGATGGGGGCGCCGCCGGTCCCGTTTGATGTCATGCTCATGGGCAGCCTCGGCCGCCGCGAAGTGACCCTGTTGGCCGACCAGGATCACGCCATCATTTACGCCGACGGTCCGGACGCCACAGCGGACGCGGTGCAGAAATATTTCCTGGGTGTGGGGGCCCGTTTGGCCGATCTGCTGGCGGCCGCCGGCTACCCCTATTGCGAAGGCCGGATCATGGCCAGCGAACCGGCCTGTTGCCAATCCCTCGGCGCCTGGGGAGTGACTTTCGACCGCTGGATCACCGCGCTGGAGCCCGCTGATTTACTGCAGGCCAAGATCTTCTTCGACTTTCGCAGCGCGCTTGATGAAGGAGAACTGGTGCCGGCCCTGCAGGCCCATTTGCGCCGCACTCTGCTCGACCATCCGCGCTTTATTCCTCTGTTGGCCCACAATGTGCTGCAGTACGAGCCACCGCTCACGGCGTTTGGCAGTTTCGCGCTCAGGGACTTCAGCGGCGGTCGCACCGGTCTTGATATCAAGGGCGCGATCGCCCAGGTGGTGGATGTGGCGCGATTGCGTGCCTTGCAGAATGGCCTGACGGCCGTCGGTACGCTCGAACGCCTGGAGACGCTGGCGGCGGCCGGGCATTTACAGGGTCCCACGGCGTCCGATACGGAATCGTCGTTTCGCGCTCTGCTTGATCTGCGTCTGGGCCAGCAGGCGCGCCGGCGTGCCTGCCATCTGGAAGTGGACAATGTGATCGATCCGGATGATCTGGATCCCACGCGACGGCGAGTTCTGAAGAGCACCCTGGGACAGGTCAAGGCCTTGAAGGACAACCTGCAGCACGAGTTCGGGGCGCGCCAATGACGGTGCTGGTCATCAGCGACATCCACGCCCACTACGGTGTGATCAACACGCAGATCCGCCATGCCGAACAATCCTGCGGGCACGCAGTCAGCGAAGTTCTGATCCTGGGGGATTTTGGCTTCTTTGCCGATGATTTGTCGGCGTACTTCAGGCAGCAGGGGCAGCGGTTTCTGCGCCCGGTGTCGTGCCTCGACGGCAACCACGAAGACCACAGCGCGCTGCCTGATCTGGCGGCGAGCTACGCCGATGTGGTGACTTATCTGCCGCGGGGATCGGTCCACCGGATCGGTCAGATGACGGGTTTGTGCCTGGGTGGGGCGCGGTACATGGATGCCTGGTCCACGCCACGCGGTTGCGAGATCACCGACGACGAGGTGGCGGCCTGTCTGGCCCATGATCCGGCCGCCATCGACCTGGTGTTGACCCATGACTGCCCGGAGGATATCGGCGTGCCCGGCGCGCCGGGCATGGAGCACTATGGCAAGCCGGGTGTGCGGCAGATGGCGCGCCTGGTCGAGCATTTTCGTCCCCGCCTGTGGCTGTTCGGGCATCACCACCGCTGGTTTGACCGCACCTGCGACGGCACTCGTTACGTTGGCCTGCCCCAGAGCTGGGTCGGCTACGTGCTGCTGGAGGCCGGACCCACCCTCACCATGATCCAGCATGACGTGCCCTTGGCGCCGCGCCCGTGGTGGAAGCGGTGGCTGGGTTTGGGTTGACGGCGCTTACCCAGGATAAAGGCTTGGCCCAGAGAGGTTTGGCGACCGGTTTTGGGGCAAGGCTTGACCAACGTCCCGCCCGGATCTAGTATCCCGCCATGCGAAATCCCGACCAACGCCTCCTTGTTTTTACGGCCATGGTGGCCGCCATGGTGTGTGCCCCGTTGGCCCGGGCAGAGAGCCGACCCCGCACCATCACCTTCCAGACCCGCACCATGGGCACCACTGCCGCCCTGACTCTCGTGACACGGGATTCCGCCGCCGTGGCCGACCTGGCCTACGACGCCCTGATCAATCTGCACCACACCGATTCCCTGCTGACCAACT
>QNDV01000414.1 GCA_003646045.1 bacterium | reverse complement strand
CAGCTCGCCGTCCCGCAGCTGGTACAGGCCGCCACCATAGGCACCGATCCATAGTTCGTTATCGCTGTCGCGCATGATCACCTGGACGTAATCCCACGACCGGCCCGCAGGGGGCACGTAGGGAGTCATCCCATCCTTGGTGATATGGATTACGCTGTGATGGGTACCGACCCAGAGCGAGCCGTCATGATCCGCAAAAAGGGTAGCGATGGAGTGCTCGCTGCCGCAGGGCAGGTCGACCCGGACCCAGGCCGAATCTTCGCGCTTAACCAGGCCGCGGTTGGTAGCGATCCACAGGGTTCCGTCCATTTCTTCGACTACACTATAGACACCGGCCGACTGGTAGACGCCGGGCAGGCCGGCATCCTGGATCCTGCCGTCTTCGACGTAGAAGAGTCCTTCGTCCAGCGTGCCCAGCCACAGGCGGCCCGTCGGGGCTTCCGCCAGGCAAAGCACTGTCGAGGCCGGTTCGCCCGGGAACATGCCGTCCACACGCTGAAAGACCCCGTCGTGCATACGGATCGCGCCGCCACCGTAGGTCGCAACCCAGAGGTCGCCATTGGCGGTAATGGCCAGGTCCTGGATATCGTCGTGAATGAAGGCAGGGGTGTTGGCCGCACTGTACTGGACGAAGCGGACACCGTCGAACCGCACGAGGCCTTCCTGTGTACCCAGCCAGATATATCCGTCCGCAGTTTGCTGGATGGCCTGGACCGTATTCTGGGGCAGGCCGTCGGCCGAGGTCCACACCTCGACACCCATCTGGTGCAGATCTTCGGTCGCCAGGGCGCCCGAGGCCAGGATTGCGCAAGCACACCAGATCACAATGGTGCGGCGAGAAGCACTGCGCAGCGAGTTCGACATACGATCTCCCGGAGCGATGAACTGTAAGCCAACCGGTTTTAGTGCCTCTGGTTTATCGACCGCGAAGCGGGCACCTTGAGAGCCGGTACTCGGGAGTTCCTGGCGTCACACGGTGTATCGGAGTGTCGTGATGCAGTGTCATCCCGGCGTGTTGTGCGGAAAGAAGATTCATTCTCATTGTCTTTGATCAACACGCGCCGCTCCGTATACTCAAGGCAGGGGCATGCAATTGAAGCAGGGGCATATTCATGATGCAGGGAGGATTGGATATGAAGTCCTATGTTCTTGTATTGCTCTTGGTAGCGATACCGACGCTTGTAATCGCAGGTACCCATGTCGATTCGATCAACCTGGTACGCCCGAATCCGGCTCCCGGGGATCCAATTCGGATCTATGTGGAAGCGAGCCTGCCGGACGTATGTTGGACGCAGGGACCAGTAGGTGACAGTGAATTCACTGTGTTGGATTCGAGTACCGGTGAGGATTGTACCATCGCTATTTTTCACTATGGGATCCTATTCGAATTCGAAGGACGGCCGGCAGGAGATTACTCGATCACCATCACGGAATTGCATGAAAGCGTCAGGGACCCGGGTTCGTGGGAGCACGTAGTGGAGTTCACAGTCGAGTCTCCGGTCGGCAGCGACAGACAATCCTGGAGTTCCGTCAAGTCTCTCTTTCACTAGACTTTCTATATACGACCAGGATGTGGAGTAGACGCGGCGATCGGGTGGCCAGGCCCGATCGCCGCGCCGGTATCAGAAGTCCCGCTGCAGGTAGATCATCTGGAAGTTGCTGCCCCCCTTGATCCGTCCAAAGTGCTGGGCAGACTCGAAGATGGCCGAGCGGTGATGGATGTAATAGCCCAGCCAATAATCTTCCGCGCCGTCGCCGGGCAGCAGGTCGCCGATATTCAAATCCACGGAGAAGTCCAGGTAGTTCAGCAGGTTGGACGGCTTGTAGCCCTTTTTGCCAATCTCCGTTTTCTCCACGTAGGGGATCTCGTTGACCCAGCTGAATCCCTCAGCGGCCCCCAGCTTCCAGCGTATGGGCCAGGGCACGGTGTAGTACAACTTGATCGCCACGATCAGCTCCTGGGCGTGGTCCTGCACGGCCGATTTCCAGTGCCAACCGAATCCACTGTGCAGATATACATCCAGGGGCAGGCCGAAGAGCTCGTCCGTCAGCGGGTGACCGTAGAAAACGGTGGAGAGCTGATTGTTGTAGGGGTCCTTGGCTGCCTCGAAGTGCATGATCTCCGCCAGGGATGACGGCGTGGCCCAGCCGTGTGAGAACCGCAGATAGCGCCGGTTGCGCAGCTGTCGCTTGGCCGGCTGGTCCGGGTTGTTGGAAAGACCGCCACCCAGAAAAATCTCGTGATGCCAGGTGTCATCGACCAGTGTTGAACCTCGCACCTGCCGTCCGAGATGGGTGCTCTTGACGGCCCCCCACAGGTACAGGCTGCTGGTCAGGTGATAGTTGACGGTGGCGCCAAGGGCCAGGTCGATATCTCCTCCGACTTCCTCCTGCTGCAGACCGTAGTAGAAGCTGTTGTAGTGGCCTGTCTTGTACCGCATCTCGGCAAAGGGCCGAATGCGTGCTCGTCCCGTGTCCAGCAGCAGCGTTCCGCGGGCGTTGTAGTGGCTGTGCCCATTCCAGTCCGCCAACGCCTCCAAATCTAAGTGCAGCATGGAAAGAGGCTGATACCGGGCCTGTAGTCCCCAATCGGCGGTGTCACCCTGAATCTCGTTCTGGAATTCCTCGGGTATGTCGAAAAACCGCAGACGCCCCAGGACACTGAACGACCAGTCACCAGGACGCCAGAAACGCACGCCACCCTCGAGCCCGCGGAAGAAGAAGCGATCCCCCTCGAAAAAGATCAGTGGCACGAAACTGCTGACCTTCTTCGATTCCGTGGCGAAGGGAATGGTCGCACTGCGCATGGTGGCACCCACGCCCCACTCCTGCTGGGTACTCGCATTCTTGGTAGCAGCGGTGTCGGCTGCTGCCGCCGGTGACGCCGCAGTGGCCGCGGCTGCCGGTAACGGTCCCAGGGTGCCGAACACGAGGAGAACACAAATCACAAGGCGCATGGATCTCTCCCGGCTGGAGTCCGATTGCGGATGATGCAGGATAGCTTGATTCCTGCCGGCCAAACATCCAGGGATCATCGACCGCTCCGCGCCACGCCGGGATTCAGCGCCCCAGGAGTGTCACGTAACGCTCTATACAGTGCTCGTGCCGGAGGCGATGGCAGGCGGAGCAGAGAGTGGTGAGGTTGTCGGGGTGGTTGGTGCCGCCGTTGGTTCTGGCCGTGAGGTGGTGGACCTCCAGGAAACGTGTGCGGTTGCAGCCCGGGGATTGGCATTGGTGGTGATCGCGGGCCAGGACCTCGCGGCGGGTTGATGGAGCGATGGTGGCTTTGTTGCGCTCGCCCGGTTTGCAGATGATGGCGTCGCAGCGGAGGCGGGAGGATTCGGCGGGGCTGAGTTCGCGTTCGCCGTGGTCGGTTTGGACTGTCATGCGGCCGGTGGCGACGTTTTCGTGGACGTGGATT
>QNDV01000413.1 GCA_003646045.1 bacterium | reverse complement strand
CTCGAAGACATGATCCAGGAAGTCCAGCGTCATCCTGGCATCCAGCTGGGTACGCAGGTAGAGCAACAGGTGGCTGCGGATATACGAAGCCATGAACTGGAAGACGACCAGCGCGGAGAAGCCGATGGAGAGGAGACCCAACAGGCCCAAGTCACCGCGGGGAATCGCACGGTCGACCAGCATGCCCGTCAGCACCGGCAGGCCGAGGCCGAATACCTGCACCAGGGCCGAGACCACCAGAATCCGCAGCAGCAGGCCGGAGTTGGCGAGTACCCGGCGGACATATGCCTTGACCGGGGGGGCGTTGTCGCCGCCAGCAGTGAATTCCCCTGTGGCCTCGAACAGCAGTGCTACTCCCGTGAACTCTCGGCCGAATTCCTCGTGGGAAACCCGTCGCGGCCCCACGGCCGGGTCGACTATAGACACGCCACGTTTGTCGTACGACTGAAAAACGACGAAGTGTGAGAACCCCCAGTGCAGGATCGATGCCCGCGGCAGGTACTCCAAGTCCGTCACATCCAACGAAATTCCTCGGCCGCGCAGTCCGTAGTGCGATGCGGATTGCACCAGGCCAAGCGCACTGGAGCCATCGCGCCCTATCCCCAGCAACGAGCGGATCTCGTCCATTCGGACACGTTTGCCATGCCATGCCATGACCATTGCCAGGCAGGCGGCTCCACAGTCGGCCTGGGTGTGCTGCTGAATGTATGGAACACTGCGGCGTGCCTGGTCATTGCCGAGCGAGCGCAGTACCGGGAAACGGGATAACAACGGGCGACGGCTTTCGGTATGAGGCTCAGGGCGAGAAGCCATGGTCCGTTCCTTTCCGCAGGCTTCTCAACCCGGGTACGAGGGAGACAATGATAGGCATCGAACGGACCCGGATCTGGACTACTCCCTGCAGGCCGTCGGTATAGGGGTAGTCCACCCCGTCGACAGTGAAAGTGTTTCCGGGGAGGGCTACTTCAGCCAGGACCACAGGTCCGGACAGGGGGATGGCGTCGGCGATTTCCTGTCCGAGGTAGCGTCGGGCCTCCGCTGGGCCGACGATCTCGTCGGCAACCCTTAGTAATTCCACATGCTGGAAAGAATGGGGGTAGCCGTTGATCTCAAGCCGGGCCGGCATTCCCGCTTCGAGTTGGGGTTTGAAATGGCCAGGCAGAGCGGCGACCAGCGTGTAGGCGGCAGCGCCGTCCTGGATTGTCACCGCGATCTTGCCCGGTTGCAGGGACTGGCCGGAGCGGGTCCTGACATCCAGTACGATTCCCGCCGTCGGGGCCGTCAGTCCGCGCAGCGCCAGTTGGCGGCGGGCGTGATCCAGTTGCGAGCGCAGCGAACGTATCTGTCCACGCGAGGACTCGTCCCCGGGGTTGCGCAGACTCGCCGCCACGGACGCCGCCATTTCGCGCTTGTACCGGTCGACCTGCGCTCGTTCGCGCGCATCGTCGAGGCGGACGAGCAGTTCACCGGTTTCGACACGCTGGCCGGGAGAGACGAGGACCTCACTGACGATAGCCGCCACGTCGGTAGTCACGTCGATACGCTCGCCGGCGCGCACGACAGCCGGGCCTTCCGCGAATTCCTGCGCGCGTCCGCAACAGAGGAACAGGACCGATGCGGCGAAACAACCCACAAGTAGGCGGTAGGTCCAGCCCAGCCAGGAGGGGGAAAGACGCAGCACGTCCCCCGGTGAGTTGCCAGCGGATGAATAGTGTTGGAGTGCTTCCCGCCGGAACAGCTCACCGTCCGGACGGTTAGGCTTTTGCTTGGTGTTATTCAATGCGGAGTGCCTCCGTCGTCATGATTCAAATCCTCGCGGTGGCCCTTCCGCTGCACTAGAATAGCAGGGCGATTATAACACCCGAATGAGGGCGGCTCCATGTCGATCACAAATGCAACCCGAAACTGCCGATCCGGATTGACCGGACGGTGTCTGCCAGCTGTTACCCTGCTCATGGCCGCGACCTTGCTGCTTCTAGTGGCTGCGGCTACGGCTGAGTCCGGCGGGTCCGATGATACCGGCGAGAGTAGCTGGGTGGGTGTCGTCGTGGCCAGACACAGTCTGGATGTAAGCAGCGATGTCCAGGGGCGGGTCGATACAGTATTCGTTGATCTTGGTAGCCAAGTTGTTGCCGGGGACATCCTGCTGCGCCTGGACGAGCGTTGGTTCCGTATCGACCTGGACAGAGCGCGTTCGGCCATGCAGGCCGCAGTAGCAGAATCAACGCGAATGTCCGTCATGGTGGCCGAAGCCGGCAGTCGTTGGGATCGGCGCCGCGAGGCGGCTGAGTCCTGGTCCCGCGAGGAGTATGATTCTTCACGGTTCGCGGTGCAGGAGGCCGAGGCGTCCTTGGCCCAAGCAGTGGCCAATGTGGCTGCCTCCCGGGCGGACGTGACCCGGTTCGCCGAACGGTTGGCCGCCACCGCAGTGCGCGCCCGTTTCGACGGGAACGTGGCCGCGCGCTACGTGGAACTGGGCGAGTATGTCACCGCAGGCTCGCCTCTGGTGCGTCTTGTGGACACAACCGATCCGTACCTGCGTTGTGGTATCCCGGCCGACCGGTGGCGCGACATCCAAGTCGGTGACACGTTCGCCGTCGGTGTGGGGCAAGGCACGGCCGATCTGCGGGTCGTCCTGCGTCGAATGTCCCCCGAGATTGACCAGGCGACCGGTCTGAGATGGGGGGAAGCGGATTTCCTGCCCGGCGAGACACCACCGCCGCCGCCGGGGACACAGGTTTTCGTCCAGCCCGCGGATCGCCCGACGTCACGGTGATCACCGACCGCCGGCCAGTCCCGGCCGCGCGGGTTCCCGAGTCGAAACCCGCCCCCTACCCTTGACACTCGGGACACCAAACAGTCCCTCTTCCCCCAACCTCCCCCTTCTCCAACACTCCCCCACAATCCCGACAATCTTCCCCACCCCGCCCATACACCCGCAACTTCCGCCGAAAATTCCCCGGCTTCCCGTGGAAATTCGCGAAATTCATGAACGTCGTCCCCCCGTGGCGAATGGCCAGCCGCAGCACCTGCTTGGCCCGCTTAAGCACCTCGCGCAGTTGCGCCTCGTCCAGATCACAGGGCCGCGCCCGGGGATGGACCCGCGCCAGGAACAGCGACTCGTCCACATAGATGTTGCCCAGACCCGCGGCCACGCCCTGGTCCAGCAGCACGGCCTTGATGGGGGCCTTGCGTCCGGCGACACGATCGCGCCACTGGGGCCAGCGCACATCCAGCATGTCGGGGCCCACGTGATCCAGCGCCGCGGGGTGTTCGCCATCCTCCACCAGCACCAGCCGGCCGAACTTGCGGATGTCCCGGTAATAGACCGGCTGGCCGTCGAAGTCGAACCTCACGTGGACGTGCTTGTCGGGGATGTAGCCGTCCTGGGCCAGGATCTGTCCGGTCATGCGCAGGTGGATCATGAG
>QNDV01000412.1 GCA_003646045.1 bacterium | reverse complement strand
GCCAACGATCTGCTCGCCCCCCGCCAGGATCCGAAACCGCCGAGCCTGGGCGCCAACTCACCCGCCGACCCGGACGTGCTGCGACAGGGCGGCGACACGGTCGCCGACGCAGTGACCATCACCATGCCACACGCATCCACCGGCACCACCGAGGGCTACAACGACGACTACGCCGGGTCGTGTGCATTCTACAACCCGGGTGCGCCCGACGTGGTGTACCGGCTGGTTCCGGACCAGGACGACCTCGTGGCCATCGACCTCTGGGGTTCGAGCTACGATACCAAGCTCATGGTGTACGACGTCGACCTGAATGAGATCGCCTGCAACGACGACTACTACGCCGACTACACCTCATACCTGGAGGTGGCGCTCATCGGCGGCCGGGAGTATTTCATCGTCGTTGACGGCTATGGCCAGGGTCACTTCGGTGACTACGCGCTGGCCGTGGCTCCGCACGAGCCCTGCGACCTAGACATCCCGGTCGGCGCGGTCGCAGAAGGCGAACCACCCCTGCAGAACGACGTGGCCGATTGTTACAACAACGGCTGCGGCACCTTGCCCTGCGATCCGCCTCATAACTGGCAGCCGCTTGCCGGCGACGCCACGGGCGCACTCGTGCTGCATGGCCGTTCGGGCTGGTTCACATACTCGGGCGCGGCACTGCGCGACACCGACTGGTTCGAGGCGGTGATCGGCGTGGACGGCGCGGTGAACGTCGTCGCCGACGCCGAAGCGGCGATGTTCATGTTCCAGCTCGCGCCACTCGATTGCAACGAGGTGGCGCCGGTGATGACGGCCGAGGCCGGACCCTGCCAGGAGGGCGAACTCACGGTGACCGGATCTCCTGGCGACGTGATCTGGCTCTGGACAGGACCTCAGATGTTCTCGCCGCCCGGCGGCGGCATAACGCCCGCGGAATTCGACTACGTGCTGTGGATCACGGGGCTGGCCAGCGAGCCGGTGGCCGTGGAGTTGCGGACCTGGACCGGAGTCAAGTCGCTGTACCGGTAGGCCAACTGAAGAGACGGAGGCCCGGAAAGGTTCGGGCCTCCGTCAGCAAATGGAACACCTGAAGCCGCGGCGACTAGTCGAAGACGCTCCGCAGCTCGGTCAACGACTGCCGCTCCGTCGCCACACCCGGGTGGCAGTAACCGCAGTACTCATCGCTGATCGGCGTCAACATGCCACCATGCAGATTGAACAAATCTTCGGAGGAATGGCAGGCGGTGCACCTGGCAGTCACTACCGGGTTGTCACCCACACTCCCGTCATGACATGTCGAGCAGTCGAATGCCCCGGAGTGAAAGCTATGATCGGTGCCCGGCCAATCCGTGTGACACTGGCTACAGCTACCGTCCTCGACCGTGAACAGGTTGTAGGCGCCCGCCTGGAAACTCCAGAATGATACCACCAGGATGACCAGAGCGGCGGGAAGGACCAATCTCTTGAACTTCATGATGGCCTCTTCGGTTAGTGTTTGATCGATGAGTGCGAACGTCTGTACCCTATCGCACCGGAAGTGCATAAGTCAATGTATAACTGTTACCTAAATTGAGCGATTCTACTGGTTGAGAAACTCCACCTGCTGAGGTAAGGTATCTGTTACCAAGCGGATACAGCAACCTCAAACGGGTTGCACAAGCAACCCAACAGGTGGAGATCTCATGAGCCATGATAGCCGATACGCAGCAGCAAATCACCCCCAAATCGCCGCCATTGAAGAGACCTCCGACACCCTGACCAGCCGCGCCGGCCTGGCCCTGTTCGCCCGCTATCTCGACAGGATCGGCATCGCCTGGTTCTGTGAGCGCTGGCTCGGCCCGATTCGCAAGAACAAGAAGGGCTCTTCAGCCGCCGAATGCATGCGCCAGATCCTGCTGTTTCTCATCGATGGTACCAGTCGCCACCTGACCCATTTCGACACCCTGAAAGAAGATGCCGGATACGCGGCCACTATCGAGCGCAAACCGGATGACCTGCTGTCATCCCACGCGGTGAAGCGGTTCTTCGGCAATATCACCCTCGGCCGGATCTGGCTGCTGCGCAAGATACTGCAGGAGATCTTCATCTGGCGGCTCTGCCTCGAAAAGCCTGAGGTCGTGATCCTCGACCTGGATGTGATGGTCCTGGACAACGACGACGCCTTGAAGCGGGAAGGCGTCACGCCGACCTACAAGAAGGTCAAGGGTTTCGCGCCCCTGCAGATGGTCTACGGCCGGACCATCATCGACGCTGTATTTCGGGCCGGCCACCGCCACAGCAACCACAAGGACTCGACCGAGAAGATGGTCGAGCACATCGTCCGCCTGATCCGGCGGCGCTATCGCCATGACGTGCCGATCATCATCCGCCAGGACGCCGGCTACTTCGACCAGAAGCTCTTCGATCTGTACGAGAAGCTCGGTATCGGTTATCTCAGCGGCGGCAAGCTGTACAAGGACATCAAGGAGTTCGTTGCCCAGCATTCTCTCGAGCAGTGGGCCACCCACCTGAACAAGCAGCAGGAGTGGAGCTACCTCGAGTTTGGCGACCGGCGCCAGAACTGGAAGCGATTCCGGCGCGCCATCTACTGTCGGCCGGCCTACGAGGACCGCCAACGGTTGTTGGAGTTTGCCCGGCCCGACACCCTGATCTACACCAATCTGGGTACCGGCGGGAAGATCGACACCATGCTGCACAAAGCTGGGGCCGAGGACCTCCTGGCCGCCGCGACGTTGATCGGTTGCTACCATGGCCGCGGACGTGACGAGTTGGTCCATCGCGCCTTGAAGGACTTCATCGACGAGCAGCTTCCGTTCAAACGGTTCCGGCAGAATCATGCCTTCTACTACACGGCGCTGATCGCCTTTGCCCTGTTCGAGGCGTTCAAGGTCGATGTCGCCGACCCGGTCGTGGCGGTCACCGCTTACCCCACCACCCTGCGGCGATCGTTGATCGACGTCGCCGGCAAGATCGTTTCGCACGGCGGACGGATTGTGATGAAGGTGACCGGAGCAGTATTGAGGCGGCTGCGGTTCGACGAACTCTGGCGCCGGTGTTCATTGCCGCCGCCGATCCCCAGGTTCGCGTAACTGGCTGTCGGGCAAATCCCTGAAAAACACGGATCGCACTGGTTCGAAGGGACCGGTGTGTCATCGATGTCGCGATCGGCGCGGGATTCGTGGGGATCCCACGGATTTTGCTCCCACGCACCAGTCAGCCGGGGTATCCGAAGGTGTTACGGCCGAGGGAACCGGAATCTCAGCGGGGAAATCAGCAGGGAGTTGGGGAATCGCTCAATTTAGATAGTAGTTGGGTGCCCGTGTTCGTGCCAGCTTGCGAGCCCTCGAGTATCTCAACGCCCGTAGACGCCGCCGGCGCAACGGTTTGGTTTGGCCTATGGCCGGTGGACAACTGGCGACCCAATGGGTACTCCGGCTGGCAGTTCGACTACCT
>QNDV01000411.1 GCA_003646045.1 bacterium | reverse complement strand
CTGGCGCAACCGGGTCCTGCTCGCCGCGGATGACCTGTACAAGGGTGGCGAGCCCTACCCCAGCAGAGGGGAACGTCCTCATACGGACGAGGCGGAATTGCTGTCCGAGACCCTGGTGCCTACCTCCCTGGATGTAATCAAGGTTTTCGGATGCGACTACGAATTCCCCCCGGGCAGCCGGGGCAAACCGGCCATGAACCGACGCATCATCGAGGTGCTGGATGAGGGCAGCACTATCTTCTACTACGTGGGGCACGGTTCCGACGACAAACTGGGGGACGAGGGGTACTTTTTCACCTCGGATATAGCCAACCTGACCAGTGGGCTGAAGCGACCGGTTTTCATGGCGTTCAGTTGCGATGTGGGGGTCTACGACCATATCGTGAGGCGATCCATGGCCGAGGAGTTCCTGGCTGCGCAACAGGGCGGCGCCGCCGCCGCGGTCTGTGCCAGTGAGGTTTCATACATAAGCAGCAACGAGCGTCTGACGGAGGCATTCTTCGCGGCCATGTTCCCGGCGCGGATCGTCAGTGCGACGACAACCCTGGGCGGGGCTCTATTGGCCGCCAAGAGCATATTCAGTGAAACAGACTCCTGGGCACGCAACAACTCACAGCGCTACACCATCTTCGGTGATCCGGCACACCATCTGCCCCATCCAGTGAACGATTTGACCTTTGCAACGGACACCGGTGATACCCTGTGGCCGGGACGGCGCCAGGAGGTGGCGCTGGATCCGGACGCACCGGGCAGTCTCGTGGGTGCCGGGGACGATTGGGACCTGAGAGCGGAGGAGTCAGCCTGGCTAACGTCCTATGTCTATTACAATTCGAAGGCCGGATGGGAGCAGGAAGACCATCGCTATGGCCCCTGGACGAAGCGTGGCCAGCCCGCGGCCAGAATGCACGGGGTGCTCGATAGCGCCGACATGCGCATTTCCTTCAAAGCCCCCACACAGTCACGCACGGGCCAGCAGGGCCGGATCCGCCTGTTGGTTCAAAGCGGCGGGGAATTGCGTGTGGCGAGCAATGTGGTGCCCGTGGTGAGATCGCCTCTGGGGGCCGTGGATGACGTGATAGGACCGCAAATCGAGTTGGGATTCGAGGATGACCGGCGCCATGTCACACCGGGCACGGTCCTTGCAGCCAGCCTGCGGGACACGTCGGGAATAGCCGTTTTGGGAACGGCACCGGGCAACTCCATCAAGCTGGAATTCGACGACTCGGGATTCGAGGTTGATGTGACCGAGAGCTTCGTGTTCGAGGCCGGTACCCAACAGCGGGGGCGATTCGAATTCCCTCTGCCGGCGGATCTGGGTGAGGGTTCGCATACAGTGGAGTTAAGAGCTGCCGATGGCCTGGGCAACGGCAGCGTGGACAGTGTCAGCTTTGTGATGACGGCTGCCGGTACCGGTGGTATTCACGACATGACCCTGTTCCCCAATCCGACACCGGGTCCCTGCCGGCTCATATTCGAGTTGGTTGACCCCATGGAAGTCCGCTGGGACATCTACACCGTAGCGGGCCGACGGATTGCCACGGTGCTGCCGCAGAACGGACGTATACAGGGTCCGGGACCGGTAATCCTGGAATGGGACGGACGCGACGCTGAACTGGATGAACTGGCCAACGGCACTTACCTGTATGTTCTACGGGGAGTCGGTGGGGGCCGGGACGGACGGGACCTGATCAGGACGGGAAAACTCGTCATCATGCGGTAAGACACCGCGACCGCGGCATACGGAATTACCGCGGCTTCACACCACCGGAGGTTGCAGGACAATGAAGAGGCAGATGTTGGCGGTAGCCATGGTCATGGCGTTGAGTCTGGGGATCACCTCGGCGGCGCTGGCCAGTTCGGGCGCAGGCGCCATCAACCTGACGTTCCCCATCGGGGCGCGGTATAACGCTCTTGGCGAGGCCGGGACGGCTCTTTCCCAGGACGTGACTTCCCAGTGGTGGAACGTGGGCGGCCTGGGCTTCATGCCCTCCAACCCGCAGGGTTACCAGAGGGAAGTACACTTCATGCAGTCGAGCCTGGCCCAGGGGCTGGCCGACGATATCGGGCTGTACTGGCTGGGTTACGCCATGCCCATGGGCAAGGTGGGTGCGCTGGGCTTCAACCTGAACTATCTGGACATGGGTGATCAGCAGGCCACCAACGAGGACGGCAGTCTTTCGGAGACATTCCACTCGTACATGTTCTCCATCGGGGCCAGCTACGGCGTGCGCATCAGCCGCACCCTGGGCTTCGGACTGGGCGTCAAGTACTTCCGTGACGAACTGGCACCCGAGACCGTGCTGCAGGACGACTACACCGGCGACGGCAGCGCCTCGAGTTTCGGCGTGGATCTGGGCCTGTTGTGGAAGGTGCCGACGATCCGGTCGAACATCGGCCTGACGGTAGTTAATCTGGGTCCGGACATCTCCCACCAGGACGCCGACATCCAGAGTGATCCCATGCCCCGCAAGGCTACCCTGGGCTGGGCCTTCAGCATGTACAGCAACCCCCAATCGGGTCTGTTGATGGTAGCCGACTACCAGGTGCCCCTCTACAAGTGGGACGTAAATGACTACGGCTTCGGGCTGGACTTCGACTATGTGGAATACGGCGGGGGCCTGGAGTGGAATTACATGCGTTCGCTGTTCCTGCGCTTCGGCTACAAGTCGGCCCAGTACGGTGACATCCAGGATACGACGTGGGGCTTCGGCGTGGATCTGAACCAGTGGGTCAACAAGGGTATCACCTTCGAGTTCGCCCAGGTTCCGCAGGCCAAGGGATTGCCGAAAGTCACGCGCTTTTCCCTGGCGTACCGCTTCTAATCGCCCCACGGCCACGTGGAGTTCACAGGAACTCGGAGGAGTTCGACGGTCGTGACCATGAATCCCACAATTAGTTTGGCGGGCGGGACCCTGCTTCTGCTCGCGACCGTGACCGGCGCCGTCCTTGGGACGGCGCCGTCATTGGCCACCGCCCAGACACCGCATTACGAGAGACTGCCCATACTGGACAGGGACTGGACGAGTCTGGATGCCGCCACTGTCGACGGTGAACTGCAGCGACAACGGGAGGTGGGACGGCGCTGGCATCAGGTCCACGACATGATCGGAGCCGGGCACGTCTCACGGCGGTCGGCCCGGTACCTGCGGGCACGGGGCCTGGGGTCGGGACTCCTGGAAAAGAGTGCGCCGGTTGCCGTGGCGGCGACTCCCGAGGATCCGGATACCCTGAGCATTCTCATTATCCGCCTGGGGTATGAAACCAATCGCGAACCCGACCTGAACACCATCGTACCTGCCGGCGGCTTCGAAATGGCGGCCTTGCCCGCTCGCGAGGACACGCTCTACGTGGACCCGCCTCCCCACGGACGCGCCTATTTCGAGTCCCACCTCAACGGCCTCAAGCAGTTCTACGAGTACCAGTCGGGAGGGCGACTGCATAT
>QNDV01000410.1 GCA_003646045.1 bacterium | reverse complement strand
GCGGTGGAATAGTTCGCCACGAACTCGTCGTCGTTGATGGCATAGCGCAGGAGCGTGTTGCCCCCGTTGTCGAGAATCCACAGGGAACCGAGGGAGGGGTCGAATTCGACCACCGAGAACAAGCCCACGCCGATCCCCTGCTGACCGTCCGGGTTGGTCACGGTGATGTTCCGGGCGCCGAGATCCGCATCGGAATCGATGGTGATATAGGTTGTGAACTCGGATGAATCGATGAAGGTCAGCGAGTCCACCGTCACACCCACGCCGAAATCGACGGTCAGGCCGTCCCGGAAACCGACACCGCGCACGGTTACCGTCTTGTGGGCCGACAGACCGCCCGTACCCGGTGCCGCTCCCTGAATCAGGGGAGCCGGCGCCTGCCGGAGGTCAAGGCCGACCCACACGACGGCACCCGGCTGCTGGTAGGGCAGATCCACCCGCTGGGTCTTGGTGCCCTCGAAGTCCAGGGCGAACAGGTGGTCAGCCACACCGCTGCTGTTGGTCGTCCAGAATTTCTCGCCGTCGAAGAAGATGCCCAGCGGGTATATGTAGTTGTCGCCACGGGGCCCTGCCGGTGCGGGAAAACCGTCGTGGAATATGAAGCGTGAGGTCTCGAAGACGTATACGAAGTCGTCGTCCTTGTCGGTGTAGTAGCAACCCACCTTGGCACTGCGCCCGTACGAATCGGCATTGGGCCCTACGAAGCACATGCCCCGCGGCTCGGGGCTGGGCAACTCGTGCCGGGAAAGGATGGCCCCGTCCTCGGGGTCGAGCTGGAATATCTCGGGCGGATTGTTGTAGGTCGCCGAACCGCTGTTCAACACCCAGAATACATCTCCGTCCCACGCGATATCGCGCACGGCGCCCTGCCCGTTGGGCGGCGCCGGCAGCGTACGAATGGTTTCGATGGAATCGCCTGCCGCCAGGTCCAGCTGGTAGAGCAGGTCGTCGCCACCCGATACGGAAGCCCAGAGAGTGGCGCCGTCGTAGGTCAAACCCTGCACGTAACCCGCGGAGGTGAAGTCGGCGTAGGGCCACGAGGCGACTTGGACCATATTCCTGTCGAGCATCACCAACACGTCCGCGTCATTGTCCAGGAGGTAGAAGAACCCCCCGCGGTGGTTGATGCCAACGCTGTCCTCGCCATCGGCAACGAACATCTCGCATCCCGTTACCGCGGCTAGCGCCAGAGCCAGGGCCGCTATCAGAATGGCTCTCCGTTTTAGCTCGCTGTTCATCAAGGTCCGCCTCTCCGTTCGTGTAGGTCGAATCCTTACTCTACCGCAACGCTGGCTCCACAAAGATGTGAGAACAGAGCCGAGACTTGTAATACAAACTGTGTGCCATGATAAAAATGTTGGGATAAAAGAATTTATGATTATCGAGGGGCCCAAGATGTGCTAAATGAGCACAATCGGACTGAGACCATTCCGGACGCTTAATTGCGGATTGATTTGAACTTCTTTGGCCCCAAGTGTCCGGAAAGGTCCCAATCAAATCGGGACAAATCAGCACAGTTTCAGCCTTCATGTGATCATAAATCCTTTCATTACAACATCGAATCAGTGGCACACAGTTTGATTAGTACTCTTTGGTTCTATGAGATCCTCGCCCCATCCATCCAAGGCGCAAAGGCCGTGCTTTGACATGGACGTTGAGTGGATTTCGATGATGTGATATCATCACAAATTCTTAGCGTTAGTTAAGGATCGACTCAACGGAGGGCCGCACACGTGCCACGGAAAACATTCTGTCCACTGATTCCCCTCCTGGTACTCGCCCTCCTGGTCATACCCGAATCACTGCTCGCACAACCCACTGGTCCCCGGGAAATTCTCTATGTTCCCTGGGGCGACGACAATCCGGCCGGGATTCGTCACGTACTGGAACCGGGTTGCCGTTTCGGGCCGCAGAGTTTCCGTGTGGAATCGGCCGGTGACGTGATTACCGTTCTGGACCCCCTGGACCGGACTCTCAAGTCGTTCCGTAAGGGATCGTTGATCCGCAGCACGCCGGCTCCCGACGGTAGTCGGGACTTCCTGGCCGAGTGCGCGAACAGCTACGTCTTCCTGGCGCACAACCGCCTTCTGCTCTACCGGGACGGCAGACAGGCCGCCAGCTATGGTACGGCCAATTCCCTGCCTCTGATCAGACAGATGGAAAACACCGCCGGGGACCTGGTATTGACCCGCCACGACGGCACCATGGCCCGGCTCACGTCGGACCTGGGTGTCGTCAGGAGCATGCCGGGAGCGGAGTCCGGAACACGCAGCTATCAGGCCGTCAAACGTTCCGCGGCCCTGGCCGAGCTACTGGTCACAGACAGCATGGGCCGGCAGACGCGGGTTGGCAGAGTCATCGTGCCGTCCGGGAACCTGGGCTGTGTGCGAGTCATCGGGTCCGATGATCTGGGCCGAATATTCCTGGATATCAACCTGGTCGAGCGAGCGGCACCGCTGGCGGTTCGGCGCGAGGTCTGGGTCGTCGACCGTACGGGTCTGGTCCAGGGTCGGGTCGAAATCCCCACCCACTACTACACGCGTATGTTCCGTGACCTTGAGTTGCATGCGAACGGGGATCTCTACCACATGATCTCCGCCGCAGACGGCCTGCATGTATTCAAATGGGCAGCCGACGCCACCTCCGACGGTTCCTATCGTGGCTTCTATCCCTCCCGCTTCCGGGAGAAGGTCCACTACAACTTCCTGGCGACCGACGAGGCTCCGGGCGGCCGCACGCAGTTGTCCGTCCCCGGCACGAAGGCCCTGGCCAGCACCGTGACCAGGAACCAGGCGGTCGGCACCGGCGATACCTACGTCCAGCACCAATGGACCGCCACCGCAGCCAACCTGACCAACGGCGTCGTTACCGACCCGGACGGCGACCTGGTGCAGACCCCGGACTGGGTGGTAGTGGGGCTCAACCAGGCCATCCCCTACAAGTGGGGTGGCTACAACACGATTTCGTACTTCGATGCCGGCATGACCGGCGGCTACTACGCCGGAGACATCCACACCGACGGTTTCAGCTCCTATGCGCGCGGCGTGGATTGTTCGGGTTTCGTCTGCCGCTGCTGGAACACCGACGGTGTCTATACCACGAGTGAGATGGATGACCCCGCCTATGGGCCCATTACCCTGCCTCTGGCCACCTGGGACGACATACAGGCCGGCGACGCGATCCACAAGCACGGACATGTGCGCATGGCGATCACCGGCCTACAGGATGGCTCGATCCTGACGGTGGAATCCGCGGGAACCTCCACCGACTGGAGAGTCGGCTATTCCTCGTATACCCTGGCTGAACTCGAAGACTACACGCCCCGGTACTATATCGGCATGGAGGGCGCCCTGCCCGCCATCATCTCGGCAGGCAGCGGCAGCTGGACCAGCGGGACGACCTGGGTCGGGGGAGTGGCGCCCACGGCTGCGGACGACGTGCTCATAG
>QNDV01000409.1 GCA_003646045.1 bacterium | reverse complement strand
CTGCTTGTTTTCGCCGGCTGCGGCGGTGGCGGGCCCAGCCCGGAGGTCCAACTGGGCGGCATCTACCTGACCGACGTGCTGGACGGTTTGATGTTACGGGCGGGGCGTACGCTGTCGACCATCAACAGCATCGAGACGGCCGAGGCGGCGGCACCCGAGCTGAAGATCATCAACGACGATTTCTATGACCTGCGGTACCACGCGGTGAAGTTGTCGGAGATGGGGCAGCGCGAGATGGCGGTGTATGCGCGCAAGCATTACAACCAACTGCGGAGCATGGTGGATTCGGTGAAAGGGTCGCCGGCGCTGGATGCCAGGATCGGGGGAGAGATGGCGACTATGTTGGGGCATTTGGAGGCGTTGATGGCGCCGCCTTATGGGGAGCCGGAGTAGGGGGCTGTACGGGCGGAAGCAGCTCTGAAGGCCCCCGGGGGCCCCGCAAACGCGCATTCCCGAGTTTGTCACCTTGCCCGTAAGTCATATGATTGCAGAAAGATAGATGTAATGCTGTCCTGCTGACGGTTTCCATCTGATTCGCTGGTGCGGTTCTGGTGCGCAAAACCGACTCAAGATCCGCGCAATAAGCCGTTTCCGGACGAAGGGGTGCAGGTCAAACCGCCCAATCTCCAATAACAACCCCCCCAAACCACCACCAACCGCAACCCCTAACCCGCCCCCATACTTACCGCCTTCGAATTATCCCCCACCACCCGGTCAATCAACAGATTCCGCGGATCAATCCCCGCACGCTTCGGCTCCTGATCCACAATGACCTCCAACCGGCCTTCCCCGGTGGTCAACCGCCGCTTCTCGCGGCATAGTTGGATCTCCTGACCGTCGGCATCTTCCCCGAATACCCCCAACTCGACCCAGTCCTGGTGCGGCACTTCCACTTCCAGGCCTTGCCCATCGGCTTGGTACTTCCGCGAGACATAGTCCACAACAACCCGGAAGCGGCCGTTCTCGGTCCTGGTGCAGGTCACCGCCTCGGTGCGGTTGTCGTACAGGGTGATGGTCTCGAAGAGATCCTCGATCAGGTAGGCGTATTGCGGCGGTGTGCGCTCCCGCAGTCGCTCCAGCAATTCGGGCGCCGTGGCGTAGGGCGGACCCTGGTCCAGGTGGGCCATCAGGAACTCCTGCAGGGCATCGTTGACCACGTCCTCGCCCAGATAGTCGCGCAGGGCGTAAAACACGAGACTGCCCTTGCGGTAGTAGACGTAGGATTGTCCTTCCTCGCGGAACAGGGGCATTTCCTCGTCACGCTCGGCGCCGCGACCCCGGAGGTAGTTCATCAGCTCGTACTGCAGGAACTTGCCCACGCGGGAGGGACCCAGATCCTTTTCCATCACCATCAGGGCGGTGTACTGGGCCAGGCTCTCGGTGATCATCTGGCCGCCCGGGACGTTGGCCGGGATCAACTGGTGGCCCCACCATTGGTGCGCGATCTCGTGGGCGGTGATATAGAAAACCATGTCGATGTTGTCGGTGTCCCGCAGGTCGGAAATGAAGTCCGCCGATTCGGAGAACGGCACCGTACCGGGAAAAGCCTGGGCGAATCGCCGGTAGCGGGGGAACTCCACGATGCGCAGTTGCTCATAGGGATAAGGACTGAAACTGGCGGTGCAGTAGTCCAGTGTCGCGCGCATCGATTCCAGCATGCGCGGCACGTTGACGGCGTGGTCCTTGTGGTAGAAAACCTCGAGATCCACGTCGTGCCACTGCTCGCGCGCCACCTCGTACCGTCCGGACAGGAAGGCGTAGAAATTCAGGATGGGCTCGTCCACGCGATAGCTGAAATAGCGGCGACCGTCCTGCTCCCATTGGGCCTGCAGCTTGCCCGGAGCTATGGCTGTCTGGCCGGCGCACGTGCTGACGACGGCCTCGAAAGTGATGTGATCCGCGTCGCTGATGAAGGTGGTCATCAGGTTCTCCGGATCATCCAGTGAGGGCATGGACCACTCCGGATCCAGGCCCTGCTTGCGGCGGTCCGTCGGGACCGTCAACTCCAGATCGGACAGATAGCCGATTCTGGGCAGGTAATCCAGGTTGCTGATGAAGCTGCCGTTGGCCACGATCTCCGGGTTGGCGCCGTTGTTCACGAAGCCGTCGATGTCCGCACCCAGATCGAAGCTCAGCTTCACGGTCCGGCCCGGAGCGACGGCCTCGGTCAGGTGGTAGACCCGGAAGCCGGTTTCCTGGTCCCACTGCGTCGGCTCGGTCAACGTCAGACCGTTGTCCAGGCTCAGCGACCGGAGTTCCTGCAGCGGGTTGATATTCAGGTACAACTCTTCGATGAATTGATCGGTTTTGTTGGCCAGATCAAACGTGCCGCGTATGTCCACGCGTCGTTGCTCGGGATAGAAATCGACTTCGGCTACCACGGCCGTCACTCGGGGCGACGGATTCTTCTGATAGTCCTTGAACTGGCTTTCGTAGTTGGCCTGCACGCGCTCGTCGTCATCACCGGGCTCGAAATCGTTCAGGATGTTCGTGTTGTAGTAGATGAACGCGCCGCACGCCATGAATCCCAGCCCCGCCGCGGTGACGATTCCCGAATGAACCGGGCGCCAGCGGGAGGGCAGGTTACGCAGCGCCGGCCAGAGCGAATCCTGGCTGCCGCGCGGCCAGAGCCGCGCCGCCACGGTGAGCATGATGACCGCCAACAGGCCCCAGAAGAACTTGAACCAGAGGGCCGCGTCGGCGAAGTGCCCATACCCGTTCATGTCCGAGTAGATGACCGCCGGGGTGCTGCGGTAGAAAAACAGGTGATGCTCCATTCCCAGCTCGGGTCCGAAGGTGTTGACCAGGAAATACAGCATCATCAGGAAGAAGCCGAGATAGCGCTGCCGCCCGATCACCTGGGTGAACATCGCGATGACTGCCAGCAGGAGCCACTCGCTGAAGGACATCACGAACAGGCCGCGAAGGTACAATCCGGGCTCCAGATGGTGGAAGCCCTTGACGAGCTGGAAGACCATGGTCAGGCCCATGGCCAAGGTCAGGGAAACCAGGATGAGTACCGTCAGCGCGGCGAACTTGGAGGTCAGGAATGTCCACGAGGGCACCGGCAGCGAGCCCTGGATCTCGTGGAAGCGGTGCTTCTTTTCGCGCCAAACCAACTCGGCGCTGTAGAAGACGATCACGATCAGCAGGAACAGGTCGAATCCGCCGGCGATGGTGCTTAGCATGCGGTGGGTGACCGGATACAGGAAGCGCCCATTCAGCTCGGAGGACAGATTGCCCGTCAGATTGAGCAGGCCGAAGAGCATCAGCACCAGGAAGGGCAGACTGCGCAGCAGCGTGCGGGTTTCCAGCCTGGCCAGGGAGAGCCATTGGCCGAGGGAGGTGCGGAAACCGAAGGTGGGGGCCAGGGCCGGGAAGGCTCGGCCGGCGCTGTTCAGGGCGCCCGGATCGCGGGCCTGGCCGGATTCCACGGAGTCGGTCGAGG
>QNDV01000408.1 GCA_003646045.1 bacterium | reverse complement strand
TCGTCTACACCGGCACAGGCAGCTACGAGCGTTGCGTGCGCGCGGTGAAGCTGGGCGCCTACAGTTTCCTGGCCAAGGACGAACCTCTCGAACGCGTGGTGCGCCAGGTGGAGAACGCCGTGGCCTGGGCCGGACTGCAGGGCGAGGTGGCCCAACTGCGCCGCCGCACCGGCACCGGTGGTGCTTTCCTGGGCGAAAGCCGCGCGGCGGTGGCTCTGCGCGAACAACTCGACCGTTTGGCCGGCATCCCCAGCGCGGTGCTGATCCTGGGCGAAAGCGGCAGCGGCAAGGAACTGGCAGCGCGCCATCTGCACGACCAGGGCCCCCGCGCCGGCGGCCCCTTCGTGCCCGTGAACTGCGCGGCCCTGCCCGAGACCATGGTCGAATCCGAACTCTTCGGGCACGAACGCGGCGCGTTCACCGGGGCGGACAAGGCGCGCAAGGGCGCCTTCGAGGCTGCGGACAAAGGCACCCTCTTCCTGGACGAAGTGGGTGAACTGCCGCCACCCGCCCAGGCCAAACTGCTGCGCGTGCTGGAGGACGGTGTGATCACCCGCCTCGGTTCCCACGACGGTACGCAGGTGGATACGCGCGTGGTCGCGGCCACCAACCGCGATCTCGAAGCAGAAGTCACCGCGGGGCGTTTCCGCGAGGACCTGCTCTACCGTCTGAACATCCACACCGTGCGCGTACCACCCCTGCGGGAACGCCTCAGTGACCTGCCCCTGTTGGCTGAACATTTCGTCGCCCTGGTGTGCGAGAATTTCGGCCTCAAGCCGCGCACCCTGGACCCGGAGACCCTGGCCCGTCTGCAGGCCTACGACTGGTCGCGCAACAATGTGCGCGAACTGCGTAACACCATCGAGCGCCTGGTGATCGCGGGCGATGGCGAGCGGATCGGCCCCGATCTGGTACCGGTGGATATCGGGCCGGGACGCAAGACATCGCCCATGACCGACACAACCCTTGGTGGTACCCTCAAGGATCAGAAAGCCGCCGCCGAACGGCAGATCATCCTCACCGCCCTGGAACGCAATGACTGGCACATCACCAACACCGCGGCCGAACTGGGCCTGGCGGATCACAGCAGCCTGTTGAAGATCATGCGTCGCCACGGACTGAAACGCTGACCCTCGAAACCGTCCAAAAGGAGACCTCGGATGCGCGCCTTTTCACTGTTCTTCATCGCCCTCCTGATACTGGCGACATTCGCGATGCCGGTCCAGGCCGAACGCGACACTCTCCCCCTGCTCGACTACCGCACCGAGAGCTGGTTCCTGCCCCAGAGCCCCGGCGTCACCGGCGGTCCGGCGGCGGGACTGTTCAACCCCGGCGCCTTTGCCATGACCGGTAGAGCGGGCAGTGATGTCTGGTGGAATGATCGCAGCGTGCGCTCGGAGCTGGACAACTACGGCTTTGGTGTGGGACGCGGCCTGAACTTCGCCATGAACACCACCACCTGGGGCAACGAGATCTCCAGCTACAAGACCTACGACTACCAGCTGGGTCTGGCCGGCGGCACACGCCGCGCGAGCTTCGGCATGGCCTATCGCTGGGCCAATGGCGAGACGCAGCGGCGTCCCCGCGAAAAGGCCCTGATCATGGGTATGGTCTCACGGCCTCACCACTGGGCCAGCTTCGGCGCGTCGGCGGCCCTGAGTCTAGAGTCCCGCGCCGCCCAGTACGTTTTCGACCTGGGCGTGCGACCCCTGGGACGCAACTGGATGACGGTGTATGCGGATTGGGCCGTCAACGATGACCAGGCCTTCTTCAAGGGCGGCAGCTGGAGTGCTGGCCTGGAAGTACGCCCCATACGCGGTCTGCACCTGGGTGTGCGGACACGGGAGAGGATCGACGGCAAAGGTAACGACATCTCCGGCGTGCTGGGTGTCACGGTGGGTACCTCCCATGCGGCCATTCTGCCCACCTGGGACGAGGACGGCAACCTGCGCCAGACCGGTTTCCTGCTGCGCGGACAGCCTCCGTACAGCGGCTGGCCCGTGGGCAAGCCCATCTTCGGACCTGATCAGCGCTACCTGGCCCTGGACCTGCAAAACAAGGTGCTGACCTACCAGAAGTACCGGTACTTCGACGACGTGCGCCTGGCCTGGCTGGATCTGTTGAAGGTACTGAACGCGGTGCGGGACGATCCCACGTACGACGGCGTGGCCCTCAACCTGGCCGGGATGCGCGGGCGCGCCTCCCTGCTGTGGGAACTGCGGGTCAAGCTCGAGGAACTGCAGGCGGCAGGCAAGTATGTCCATATCCACACCGACCGTCCCAGCATCCTGGTCTACTTCGTGGCCGCGACGGCCGACGAGGTCACCATGGACCCCCAGGGCATGCTGGCCCTGCCGGGCTTTGCCCTGTCCCGCAGCTATCTCAAGGGAACCCTCGAGAAACTGGGCATCGGCTTCCAGGCCTGGCGGTACTTCAAGTATAAGAGCGCCGTGGAGACCCTCAGCCACGACCACATGTCCGAAGCCGACCGCGAGCAACGTCAGCGGATCGTGGACGTGATGTACGAGACGGTGGTCGATGGTGTGGCCAGCGGACGCGACCTGACCACCGATGCGGTCCAGGACATCATCGACAACCAGGGCGTAATGTTGCCGGACCAGGCCCTGGCCGCCGGACTGATCGATGATATCTCCCGCTGGGACCAGCTCGGCAAGAACCTGCATGGGAAAGGCGTGGCCCTGGTGGGTGAAATGCCGGCCTCGTTGCAGGGCGGCGCCTGGGACGACCAGTGGAGTGTGCCCCCGCGCATTCCGGTGGTGTATGCGATTGGTGCCTGCGACATGGACACGGGCATCCGCGGCCGGGCCACCAGCGAGTACCTGCGCAAGCTCAAGAATGACCCCCACGTGGCGGCGGTGGTGCTGCGTGCCGACTCCCCCGGCGGCGATCCCCTGCCCAGCGACCTGGTGGCCGACGCGGTGCGTCAGCTGCCGGCCGCGGGCAAGCCGGTCATCGTCAGCCAGGGCGATGTGGCAGCCAGCGGCGGCTACTGGATCAGCATGGACGGCGAGGAGATCCTGACCACACCCCTGACCATCACCGGGTCCATCGGTGTCATCGGCGGTTGGGTGTGGGACGACGGTTTCGCCGGCAAGCTGGGCATGACCAGTGACGCGGTCAGTCGCGGCCGGTACGCCGACCTGTTCACCACTGTCAATATCCCCTTCATCGGCGCCCTGCCAAGACGTCCCATGAACGACGACGAACTGGCCCTCACCAAGGAATTGATCCTCACCAGCTACGACACCTTCATCAAGGCCGTGGCCACGGGCCGGGGGCTGACCGAAGAGCAAGTGCGCACCATCGCCCAGGGCCGAGTGTGGATGGGCGGCGATGCCCTCGAACACGGTCTGGTCGACCGCCTGGGAACCCTGGACGAGGCCATCGCCCTGGCCAGGCAGAAGGCCGGGATCCCCGACTGGCAGGAAGTGCAGGTGGTG
>QNDV01000407.1 GCA_003646045.1 bacterium | reverse complement strand
CTGGTGCCGGGCTGCGGTTTCGGGGTTTTCGAACAGGCGTGCGAGGGCGGCGGCACGGTACGTTGTCTGAACGCCCGGGGCCTGGCGTCGTGGAGTCGCAAAGAGGTGGACGAACTGGAGGAGTTGGCCCGCAAGCACGGGGCCAAGGGACTGGCGCGGACCAAGGTCGGAGCCGAGGGTTTCGAGACAGGCATCGCCAAGTTCCTGTCCGCGGAGTTCCAGGCGGCCCTGGGCAAACGTGTGGATGCACAGGAAGGCGACCTGCTGCTCTTCATGGCTGCCGATTGGCAAACGGCCGTGGCAAGCCTGGGGCAGGTGCGGTTGGCGGTGGCCGAGCGGGCGGGCTGGATACCCGATGATGCCTGGGCCATGGCCTGGGTACGCAATTTTCCCATGTTCGAGAAGGCCGCCGACGGAGGTTGGATGGCCTGCCACCACATGTTCACGCAACCGCGGCCCGAGGACGTGGACGGCCTGGAAGACGATCCCGGCGCGGCGCGAGCCCAACTCTACGACCTGGTCTGTAATGGTGTCGAACTGGGGTCCGGCAGTATCCGGATCCACCAGCGCGAGTTGCAGGAGCGGGTGTTCCGCATCGTGGGCATGACCGCCGCCGAGTGGGAAGCCAAGTTCGGCTTCTTCCTCGATGCCCTCGGGTATGGCGCGCCGCCCCACGGCGGCATCGCCCTGGGCCTGGATCGACTGGTGATGCTGTTGACCGACAGCCCCTCGTTGCGGGAGGTCATCGCTTTCCCCAAGACCACCCTGGCGGCGTCGCCCCTGGACAACAGCCCGGGGCCAATCAGCGCCGACCAGTTGCGCGAACTGAACCTGGCGATCACGCCTCCGGCGGAAGGCAGTGAGTGACACCCAGTCGTGACAGGGAAAAGTCCGCCGGCCGCGTGGTCCTGGATGTCAGCGGAGTCGATCCCCTGGCCCTGCTGGGTCCGCGGGATGTCAACCTGCGGCTGCTGGAGGAGCGTACCGGTGGCACGTTCAACCTGAAACATGACCAGTTGCGGATCCGATGTGAACCGGATCGTCTGCCCATGGTGCGAGGTCTGCTGGAAGACCTGGTCGAGCGCGCCCGTCGGGGACAGCACATCGACGCGGTGACGGTGGACTATCTGTGGGAGAAATACGACGAGCCGGCGGCGCCGGGAACCGACCCGGTCGAGCCTGTTTCCGCCGCCGGGAGTGAACCCCTGCTGTTCGCGGGTGGCAGCCGCACTGCCGTACGGGTCAAGTCGGCAGGCCAGCAGTTCTACGTGGACACCGTGCGCAACAACGACCTGGTCTTCGCGGTGGGACCGGCCGGCACCGGCAAGACGTTCCTGGCCGTGGTCATGGCGCTGGACTACCTCAAGCGGCAACTCGTGGACAGGGTGGTGCTGGTGCGTCCGGCGGTGGAGGCGGGTGAGCAGCTGGGATTTCTGCCCGGTGACCTGCAGGAGAAGATCAACCCCTACCTGCGTCCGTTGTATGACGCCCTGTCGGACGTGGCGGGGGCCGGCACTATCGCCCGTTACATGGAAAGCGGCGTGATCGAGGCTTCGCCACTGGCCTACATGCGCGGCCGGACGCTGAACAACGCCTTCGTGATCCTGGACGAGGCACAGAATACGACCGTGGGCCAGATGAAGATGTTTCTGACCCGCCTGGGTTTACAGTCCAAGGCCGTGGTAACCGGTGACGTGACCCAGATCGATCTGGCTGAGGGATCGGTTTCGGGACTCGTACGTGTACGTGAGATCCTGAGGGAGACAGAGGGGATCGGTTTCGTGGAATTGGGTACCGCCGATGTGGTTCGCCATCCCCTGGTGCGACGCATCGTCGATGCCTTCGATGCGGCCGAGAGGTCGGATCGCCGCAACTGATTCACGCAGTCGGTAAGGAGCCGAGCATGTGGTTGTTACGCCTGCGCAGACTTCTGAACCGTGAACCCCGACCCCGCGATGGGCGGGGAGGTGCCGCGGACCGGGCCAGGTCCGGTGCCGCCAAATCCGGCTCAACCAAGTCCGGCTCCACCAAGTCCGGTGCCGTCGCCACCGTGGCTCCTTCCCTCAGCCCATGGTGGGTTGTCGGCCTCGGTGGTGTGGTTCTCATCCTGCATGTCGTTCTTTTTCCGCCGGTTCCCCGCGTTGCCACCCATTTCCCCGGCCTGGGTGAGATAGCTGAACACCAGATCAGGGCGCCCTTCGGATTCGAGGCACCGCTGCTCGAGGCCGAGGTCCAGGTACGCCGTCTGGAACGGGTGCTGGTGGAGCCGCCATTCCTGCGCGTATTGTCCGACGGTGCCGGTCACGAGGGTGGAGCGCGCATGGACCTGTGGCTGACCGCGGTGGCGGCGAGCCTGGCTGACTCGGGCTCGACCGTGGCCCGGGCCGAGTATCTGGCGGTCCAGTTCCCGGTTGTGGCCGCGGAGGAGCTGCACCGACTGCTCTCGGCCGCCGAACCGGATTCGCTGGTACCGCGTTTGCGGGAGGCCTGGCGCAGCATGCTGCGGGGCGGGGTGGTGGATATGCTGCCACCGGGCCGTTACGACCGCGTAGTGGTGGCGAGCCCCCGTTCGGAAGATCTGCGGGACGTATCCCGGGTCGTGGCCCAGGCCAATCTGGAAGCGAGGCTCACCGCGGAACTGCGGACCGCGGGTTTGCCGCCGGTGGAGGCCGTGGAGGCTGCTGCCATCATGCGCCGGTTCGTGGCGCCCAATCTGGTGTACGACCCGCACGAGACCCAACTCAGGCGGGAAGCGGCGCGAGACGCCATTCCCACCCGTCGCGAGTTCATCAGTGGCGAACGAATCGTTGACCAGGGGGTGAGAGTCACCGAGCAACAGGCTCTTTTCCTGGAACAGCTGGAAACCCTCCTCGTGGCGCAGGGTGTCCGCAACGACACCAGGATCTGGACACGTTACGCCGCCCGGATCCTGCTGCTGTCAGCCCTGTTCGGGCTGTTCGCCTGGTTGGCACGCGCCCACGTGCCGGTGCGTCTGAGAGGCCTGCGCGTGCTCATGGCCCAGACGGTGCTGCTGGGCGTATTCCTGGGTGGCGCCGCGGTGGCACTGGGTCAACCGTCCCTGGGACCCATGGCGGTGCCCATCGTCCTGCTGTCATTGATGGCGACGGTCCTCTTCAAGGCCCGCGTGGGTTATACCATGACGTTGCTGGCTGTGGGACTGCTCATGGTGTTGCCGGATGTGACGGCCTGGAACGTGTTCGTGTGGTTCTGTGTCGGGATGACCACCGTGATTTCGGTGAGACGGATCCAGAAGCGCAGCCAGTTCTACCAGACCATCGTGCTGCTCACTGCCCTGTCGGTGTTCATGATCCTGCTGCGTCAGTTGGCCGGAGTGGATCCCGACCTGCGCGGCGGCGACTACCTGGTGGGTTTTTTCACGCCGGTGCTGTCGGTGGCCTTCGGGCTCTTCCTGCTGCCGGTGGTCGAGCCCCTGGTGGGGGTGTGCTCG
>QNDV01000406.1 GCA_003646045.1 bacterium | reverse complement strand
TGGATTTCGTGAGTCGGGCCACCAGTCATCCCGCCGGTGAGCCGGTACGGCTCGAGGCACACTGGCGTGATGTAAGGGGACAACCGGTAAGCGACGGTGTGGTGGGACTCACGCTGCGCCGGGATGACGCCGATTCAGCCGACTTTGCGGTGCGCACCCTGGATATGGTGCCGGACGCCACCGGCGCCGGGAGTTATGTGGCCCGTTTGGCGCCCCTGCCGCCGGGCCGCTATGTGGCTCGCCTTGCCGGGGGCGCAGAGCCGCCGGTTGCCGGTGGCGTGACCTCCTTTGTCGTAACGCCCAACACCGTGGAAGCGACCCAGACCAGGCGGGATGACCAGCGACTGACGACACTGGCGGGGCACTGGCATGGTATCTGCGTGTTTGTGCCGCCTGACCGGACCGATCTACCGGCTGAATTGGTGGCCGCCCTCGACGAAGTCGACTGGACACCCCGGGGAGTGGCCCGGCGCCAGCGGTGGGATCCCTGGTCCGGCTGGCCCTTCCTGGCGGCTGTCTGCGGATTGCTCGGTCTGGAGTGGTTCCTGCGCCGACGGTTCGGATTGCTCTGACAAGACCCGGTGATTAGACCTGCCTTTGCATCCTCCCGGATTGCGAAAACGACATGGCCCGGTTACACCGCGCCCTTGTATCTCTTCTCCTGCTTGCCACATCGCTTCCCTGCGGAGCGGCCCTTGTCATTAACGAATGCCTACCCGATCCGGAGGGTCCGGATGCGGGTCGCGAGTTCGTGGAAATCCTCAATACAAGCGATGAAGCGGTTTCTATCGCGGATGTTAGCCTTGAGTTCGCCAACGGTGCCGACGGTGTCTGGCAGCTGCGCTGGTCCGGGGAGGCCGGTGCGTTGTTGGGGCCCGGAGAGCGTCTGTTGGTGGTGGACCGTGGCTGGACGGGAACTACCGAGTCCACCCACGAAGTAGCTCTGGGCCTGCAGAACGGCCCCGACGCCATTCGCCTCGTTCGTGGCTCGGAAGTGCTGGATCTGCTGGGCTATGGACACGGTCTGGATCTGCACCTGACCGAGACCGCGGCCGCTACGGTACGTCCCGGTCTGGCCCTGGCCCGGCGGCCCGACGGTTACGATACCGGCAACAACAGGAACGATTTCCGGGCCACGACGCCCACTCCGGGGAAGGTCAATTTCAGCCAGTGGTCCCTGGCGGTGAAATCGTTCCTCTGTGAGCCACCTTCATTGCCATCGGCTCATCGGCCGGTCCTGGCGACTGTGGAACTGCGCAACAGCGGCTGGGCGGACTGGCCGGCCGGATCGATTCAGTGCCTTGTGGACGGAGGGCTGTACGAGGCCGCGTGGCCGGGTTGCCAGGCCGACAGTTCCCGAACCGTCGAGTGGCTAGTCACACCGACCACCGCCGGGGTTCATGAAGTGTCACTGGCGGTAACCGCGGACGGTGCCGCGCCGGACTGGTCGGCGGTGGCCGGGCGCTGTCAAGTGGGGCCCGGCCATCTCGTCGTCCAGGAAGTCATGGCAGCACCAGCTGACACCCAGGGGGAATGGATCGAGGTTCAGGCCCTCCGTGCTCTGGATCTGGATACCTACAGCCTGCGGGACGCGGATGGGGATTGGCGCCGGTTACCGTCGCTGTCCATGGCGGGCGGTGACAGGCTGGTCCTGGCGCAGGACGCGGCGGCCCTGCTGATGCGGGAAGAACGCGCCAGTGCGGGCCAGTCGTGCCGCCTGCAGACGGCACAGGTCCTCGAACTGTCCGGCTGGCCATCGCTGAACAACTCGGCACCGGCGGATCGCCAGTGGGCGGACCGGGTGATGTTGGCGGACAGTGTGGGTACCGTGGTGGACCATGTAACCCTGGGTGGCGACGTATACGGGGTACCTGCGGGTCGTTCATGGGAAAGGGCCGCCGTGGGACCTGCCGACCCATCCGGGTGGAACTGGGCTGTTTCCCGCGCGCTGGCCGGTGGGACGCCGGGATGTCCCAACAGCATCCTGATTCCCACCTCCGGCATATCCGGCAGCCTGGATCCCGTGCCGAGGGTGCTGGATCCCGCTGCCGGTGTGGCCGTGATTCACGTGAGGGCGAGTGTGCCGCCTTCAGCCGGCCGGTGGCGGGTGGAGATCTATGATCTGTGGGGTGCCGCGGTCCGAACCTGGTCGGGTGACGATCTGGGCGGCGGTATCCGGGATCTACCCTGGTCCGGTGAAGATGACCGGGGGCGTGCTCTGCCCGCCGGCGGTTATGTCGTTCTGCTGGTGACCAGCGATGAGGCCGGAAGAACATTGGATCGGCAACGTGTCCTGGTGGTGGTCCGGTGATCGGCGATACCGCTGCCGCCATCAGCACCACCTTTCGCGGTATCCTACTTGCCGCCGCGTTGGCACTGGTGATCATGCATACGGCGCCGCTGGTGAATGCGGCCGGCGTCCGGGATTTGGCGGATGGCTGGTTGGCGACGCCGCGGGAACTGGGTCAGGTTCTGTATCCCGCGACTCCGGTATCTGACGAGCACCGCTGGCGCTGGCGTGCGGATCTGGGTACCGGACGGCTCTATGGCATGCCCGAGTTGCCGTTGCGAGCGGCGGGTCTGACTGGTCTCTGGTGCCGCCGGTCGGTGACCTGGCAACTGGCAGGTTCCTGGCAGATCACCGGTGGTGACCTGTTCCGTACCGACAGCTGGTTGGTGGTGTTGGGGCGCAGTGGCAAGTGGCGATCGGGTCTGCGCCTGTTGCGGGAGCGCACCCTGCTTGCCGGGGGCGAAGGGCCACGTCACGCCGAAACGGATCTGGTCCTCGGTCGGGCCTGGGGCGCCATGACAGCCGATCTGTACGTGCCGGTCGATGCGCCGCCGCCACCGGGGGGCCGCAGGCTGCGCCCCGTGGCCCGGATAGCGGTGGTAGGGGCGGGTGGCACAGTGGTGTTGGAGTGTGACCGGCGGGGAGGGGACGAACTCCTGCTGGGACTGGAACTCGGTATGGGCCTGGGAGCCGCCCTGGTGCTGCTCAGATATGATGGCGCCAGCGGCAGTATGGGGCCGGGCCTGGCCCTGACCATACATGGACTGCTCCTGCGCACTTCCCACCTGCTGCACCCCGCTCTGGGCATCAGTCATCGTGTGCAGATGGTGGTGGGCCCGGGTCTCAGGTGAAGGCGGCCATTGTCCTGCTGCTGTTGACAGGAGCACTGCCTGCGGCGGTCATGCCCGCGGAGGATCCGCCTACGGGTGAATTGCCTGCCGGATACGAGGAAGTAACTGCGGCCCTGGGCGCGGCCGGACAGGACGTCTCCGCTGGACGCCTGTCCGACCTCGCGGAGATGCCTCGGGCAATCCCGGCTCTGCAAGCAGGTTTTCGCACGGCCGGCGGCATGGTCGGTACCTGGCGCAGGGAGTCGCGGCTGCGGGGGCGGGGGGGACCGGCTCGTACTGACCTGCGTGCCTGGTGGTGGGAGGATGGGACCACCGAACAGGCGGGCTGG
>QNDV01000405.1 GCA_003646045.1 bacterium | reverse complement strand
TGGCGCTCGGGGGCGCCACGGATCATGACGTGGGAGTCGCCGCGGGAATTGGTTGCCACCCGGGCCGAGGGCAGGGCGAGGCCCAGGTCGGCCAGGGACCCGGGATCGCGGACCTCGATCTGCACCGGACCCAGGATGGTGCGGTCCGTGGCGGGCGGCGCACCGCTCTTGGCGCTGACCACGATGTCGGGCAGATCCACCACCAGGGAATCGGCGGCCTGATCGTTGGCCGCGGCGGCGGTTGTGCCCAGGAGCATGGCCGTCACCAGGATGATGTCACGCATATGACGTTACTCCGCCGGCCCGTAGCCGTCCTTGTAACGCAGGATCCGCGCGGGACAACCGGCGACGATGGCCCCCGGGGGCACATCCTTCGTCACCGTGGCGCCGGCGCCCACCACCGCATCCTTGCCCACGGTCACGGGCAGGATGGTGGCGTTGGAGCCGATGCTGGCCCCGTCCTCGATGAAGGTGGGCTTCCACTTGTCGCGCTCCGGCTGGGGCGGCATGGTGTCGTTGATGAACATGACACCGTGGCCCACGAAGACGTCGCTGCCGATGTTCACCATCTCGCAGATGAAGGTGTGGCTCTGCACCCGCGTGCGGTCGCCGATCTTCACGCCGGCCTGGATTTCCACGAAGGTGCCGACCATGGAGTCGCGGCCGATCTCGCACTCGTAGATGTTGACGAAATTCCAGACCTTGGTGCCTTCGCCGATGACGCAGTCGCGGATGAGTTGCCGGTCGTTCACGGGATAGTCCATAATGGCTCCTGGCTGGCGGGTGGTTCCGGCATCCGCCGGAGAATTACGATGGCACGGTCGCCAAGTTACAACACGGAGGGTGGGGCGTCTTGAAAAATGACGACATACAGGTGCCGAAACTGGGCTGGAGCGACTTCGCCCGCAAGCGTTACGTGCCCGGTGGCGACCATACCTGGTTCGATGGCACCGGCGATGAACTCCTGAACCGGGTCCGTAGCGGCTGGCCGCGTCGTCGTCCGGGACAGGGCCGGGCTGATCTCACTGAAGTAGTGATCGTTCCGGTCGACCCGGCGGGATTCGTCTGCGGCACGGTGCTGGTGACTCCGGAAGCGAAGCTGACCGCCGAACTGGTACGCCGCCAGCCCCACGAGGATGCCTACGTGAGGGTGACCGCCGCCGGACCCCGTGAAGAAGCGCACTTCGCCAACGTCGTGCTCTACAGCGCCGCCACCCTCGAGCAGAACGACGGCACTCGCAGCGGCGATTTCGACTGGGAGATGGTGGCCCTGCTGGCCGCACCCGTGGCCGACGAGCCCATGGACCCCTTGACCATGGCGCGCAACATGCTGGCCAAACCCGGCGGCACACCCTGCAACTACACGGCCGAGGAATTCGCCGCGGCCATCTGGTACTGGTCGCAGCGGGCCGCCGCGGAGGTGTGAGCCATGTTCTTCTTCATCTTCGGCTATGGACCCCGCGTGAAGGACCTGGGCAGCGCCGGCGCGCGTGATTGCCCCCGCTGCGGCAACAACACCGAGTGGCGCCGCGCCGAAACCACCAACTGGGTCAGCCTCTTCTTCGTGCCGGTACTGCCCCTGGGCCGGACCACCACGGTCAACTGTCCCATCTGCGGACACACCGAGGCTATTTGACCACCGGCAAACCTGCGTGCTGCCATTCCACGATACCCCGCCTGAGGTTGACCACCTCGGTGTGGCCGGCGTCCATGAGCAGCTTGGCCGCCACGGTACTGCGGTTGCCGGTGCGGCAGTAGATGAAGATGGGGCGGTCCTTATCCGCGGCCAGTTCGGACAGGCGCGATTGCAGGACCTGGACGGGGATCAGGACAGCGTTCGTAAGGTGGCCGCCGGCGTATTCGCCCGGGGTGCGCACGTCCAGGATCAGGGGCTGGCGCTCGGAGATATAGACCACCGCCTCGCGTGACGTTACCTCGCGGTAACCGGAGGACTGCAGCTCGACGGCCTCGATGGTGCCCGACGCCTCGCCGCAGCGGAATTCGAAGACGCCGACTTTCGGCACCTTGAAGTAGGGACGCTGGCCCGCGGGCGCGGGTATGGCCAGGGATACTTCGAGGGCGGGGATCTCAAGGGTGAAAGGCGCATCGCCGGTCTGCTCGGGGCGCACGTAGTCGCCGCGGTGGATGCGGAAGTGCTGGTCGGTGGCTGCCGGGTCGATGGTCAGTACGCGCAGGCCCTGCTCGATGCGGCCGGAGATGGTGGGGGCGGCGGTATTCTTGGAGCCGGTTTCGCTGCTGGAGCCGCAAGCGGTCATGATCAGCAGGGCGGTGAGCAGGAGGATGCGGGTGGGGTTTTTCATGTTCGACGATCTCTTTCCGCTTCGCCCGCGGGGGCTCGGGGCTCAATGATTGCGATTATGTGCAACAGGGATGGTAGACATCTAATCAGGTGTTCGCCAGAGTTGCGGCCCCCCTCGCTACAGGCCGAACCAGGCTCAAACGCCCTCGACACCCTTGCGCCAGGTGTACCACTGATCCATCAGCGTTTCCTTGGGCAGCTTGTGACCGCCACTGCGGATGGCCACGCTGGCCAGCGCCCGGTGATGGGCCTCGTGGGCTACATGGTAGGCCAGGAACGTGGCTGGTGGTGAGCCGGACCAGCTCTTGACCTGGCCGGTGGCGGCCACGTTCTCGAACAGCAGGGTCAGGGCTTCCCCCGAGGCGGTCAAGGCAGCGACGAGTTCGGCTTTGGAGGGCTCGGCGCCCTTTTCGAAGGGCTTCAGGTCGCCCAGGAATTCCCTGCCCCGTCCTTCGAGGTTCTTAACGCGCACGTAGTGGATGTGCATGAACTGGGCGGCCACGGTGCGGGTGCGCGGGGCATAGCGGTCAGCCAGCGCCTCGTCGGGCACAGCTTCGAGAAAGCGCAGGGTCACGGCATGGGCTGCATGCCAGGCCTGTACCAGATCGTTGCTCATGGGATCTCCCTGCTTCAGTCCAGGATGGCGCCCTCGAGGGTGCGGGCGGGTCGCGCGGTCTCGCCCACCAGGCAGCTGTGCACTGGCCAGATCGGCAGGACGTCACCGGGTTCCAGGGTTCCGAAGATCGCGGCAAAGCTCTCGGGGCGCACCTCGACGATGCCGTGTTCCTGGGAAAGATCCACCAGAGGGACGTTGTCCATGACACGGTCTCCGTCACCGTCGAGGCAGCCGGCCAAACCGTAGATTGGTCCCGGCAGATGCTCCCTGGACAGATGCACCGCCCCGCCGTGCAGCACCACTCGTCCCCGTTTCGCGTCCAACGCCACCACCGGGCAGGCCACGAACGCCGCCAGGTCCTTGTCGTCGCATACTCCCAACGCGCGTTGCATCAGGTCGTGGTAGACGAAGTTGCCCGGGCGCACCTCGTCCACGCCGGCGAAGGCGTCGACGGCGCTGCAGGTGGGCGTGTCGCCGACGGAGATCGCCAGCGACCCCGCGGCGATTTTCGGGTCGGCGGCGAGCAGGGCGTCG
>QNDV01000404.1 GCA_003646045.1 bacterium | reverse complement strand
CCCCAACCCGCTGCTGACGGAGGACTGCCCCGAACTCGCTCGCGACGAGCGCAAGGGCACCATCGTCATCAACGAGTGGATGCAGACCAGTTACGAGGACACCTTTGCCGCGGGTGACATCGTCACCGGTGGTGCCACGGTGATCCTGGCCATGGGCCAGGGCCGCAAGGCTGCCGACGCCATCGACCGTTACCTGAAGACGGGTAACCCGGCCGATCCCGACGGTGGCAACGCGGACGTCTGCGAGGGCCTGACCTAGTCCCGGTTCACCACCGGCACGACGAAGTCCCCCGGCCATAGCCGGGGGACTTTGCCTTTCGGTTCATACCGTCAGGTCAGTGGTAGCGGGCTTTCAGCGTACCCCAGCTGGACCTCCCGGACGCGACTGCCGGCGGCACAACGGTAGTCGTGGCACCCTCCCCGGAAACGTTGCAACAACCCATCTCCGAAAAGACCACCCCGGGCATTGCGGGATCGGTCAGAACCCCGCTCACCACGAAACTGATGATCTCCCCTGGCGCGATGGGTTGGGGATCAATGCAGAACGTATCCGCCCACATACTGGCTTCGATGTTCTCGACACCCTCGTAGTGGTATCCCCAGATTCCCACGCAATCGTCCCCGGCCGTGATGCCGGCGATGAAGCTGAAACTCCCGTCACCGACAGCCTGGACCGACTCCGGCGCCCAAAACACCGTCTGGGCCATGGCAGGGTTGGCGCCTGCGATAAGCACGGTACAAATCGAAACGAGCGTGAACAAGCGTTGGCAAGGTTTCATGGCATGCTCCTTTCCCGGAGTGACATACCCCGGTCGCTGTATAGCATACCAGAAATTTCCGAATCAGGTCAAACCGGCCGCCAGTTCCCCCAGTACGCGGGGATAGAGTTCGCACTCGGCGGCAAAGACCCTTGCCGCCAGGATATCGGCGTCATCGTCGGGCAGGACCGGCACCCGCTCCTGGCCCAGGACGGCCCCCTCGTCATACTTCTCGCTGACCAGATGAACCGTACAGCCGGTCTCGGTCTCACCCGCCGCCAGCACCGCTTCGTGGACGCGGAGACCGTACATGCCCTTGCCTCCGTGCTTCGGCAGGAGTGCGGGATGGATGTTCACCACCGGTCCGTCGAAGTCCGCGGGCGGGATGTAGAAGCACAGGTAGCCGGCCAGGACAATCATCCCCACACCTTTGTCGGCAAGCCAGCCGTTGATGGCCGCATTGTGCTCGGCAACCGAAGTGTAGTCCCGGCGGGGGAAAACCCCACAGGGGATGCCGGCATCGTCGGCTATCTCGACCCCGCGCACATGGGCGCGACTGCTGACCACGGCCCGGACCTCCAGGGGCAGGGTACCTTCCCCAATCCTCCCCAGGAAATTCTCCAGGGTGCGACCGCTGCCCGAAAGCAGCACCGCTACCGGTGCCCTTCGCGTCATCGTATTTCCTTTCCAGGTTCCCCGGCCCGGCCAAACACCACCACCAGCACGGTCCACACTACGAGAAACGCGAACAGTGGCTGGTTGCCCCAGCGGACAAAAGGCGTCGCCGCCGGTCCCGGCGTGACGGCTGCGGCAACGTACCCCCGACGGCCCAGGCCCAGACTGTCGACCACCCTGCCGCGCCGGTCACTGATCAGGCTGATGCCGTTGTTGGCGCAGCGGATCAACGGCACATCGCATTCGGCGGCGCGGATCCTGGCCAGGGCCGCGTGCTGTCGCGGTCCGGCACTCTCACCGAACCAGCCGTCGTTGGTGATGACCACCAGACAACGCGCTCCGTCCACCACTGCCGAGCGTGCCAGCCAGGCGAACGCCGATTCGAAACAGATCAGGCCACTGAACGGGAAACCGCCCTCGGGCGTGGCGATGGTCATGGGCACGGGGCGCGGACCCGGTGTCCATTCGGCCTGGCCCACGTCCAGTTGCGCCAGGAAGGGCAGCACGGACGTGAAGGGCATGGCCTCACCAATGGGCAGCAGATGGTGCTTGGGATAGCGGGCACGCAGATGGCCACCGGTACTGAAGAGTCCCGACGAGTTGTAGCGCGTCAACACTCCTTCGGGTGAACGCTCGGCGTCGGGAAATCCCGTGTAGAGGTTGACGCCCGCAGTGCTGACCACCTGCCTGGTCCAGTCCAGCAGGGCAGGGTCGTAGCGCACGTAGGCCGGAAGAGCGGTCTCGGCCCAGACCACGAATTCGGCACCCGACTCGGCGGCCCTGGCAGTCAGGGCGGCATAGGGCAACTTGGTGGAATCGATCTTCGCGTCCACCCATTTGTCGGCCAGGGCCACGTTGGCTTGCACCGCGGCCACGGACAGGGGTTGGGATCGCAGAGGTGCAGGTGCCGTACCGGGAACCGCCAACGGAGGCGGAGGAGCAGGTGTCACCAGGGCTCCCACCACGAGCAGGGACCACACCACTACAGTTCCCGCCAGCGCCAATCCGCGGAAGAGACGTGGGAGGCCCTCGCGTATTCCCGGCCACAGTATGATCACCGGCAAGGCCGTGAACGCCAGGGCCGTGCCCACCCCCAGCTCGCCCGCCGCACGTACCAACGGAAAGAGAGGTGTGTCCAGCACCGCCCCTCCACTGAGGCACCACGGGAAGCCCATCTCACCACCGGCCCGCAGGTGCTCCATGACCGTCCACAGCACCGGCAACAGCAGCAGCGCCGGTCCCTGCCCCAGGCGACCACGCAATCTGCCCCAGGCCCAGCCGAAGCCCAGGTAGAAGACCGAGACGTAGACTATGGCCAGAGCGGCCTGCACCGGCACCAGGGCGCGGCTGGGAATGGACTTGGCGGGATCGAGCAGGAACAACCAATAGAGCAGCGAAGTCTGATGGGCCAGGCCGAAGAGCCAGGCACAGCGACCGGGACGATCGGCGCTACGCAGGGTGGCGAACAGCAGGACGAGACCCGCCACCACCAGCAACCCGGTCCAGGGATATGGAGGCAGGCCGGCTGTCACCAGCAGACCCGCCAACAGGGACCTGCTCGTGGCCAGGGACGGACGCCAGTTGCGCCCCGAGGATGCCTTGGGAATCTCACGCATGGGGCGCACGATAGCCCAGGCTCGCGGGACTGTCCAGTTCGTCGGCTCGGCCTCAGCCCGCCGGCCCCGTGCTCATACCTCCACCGTCGTCACCGGCTTGATCAGATCGTTCATCCCGTAGCGGGCGATCTTCTTGTAAAGCCCCTGCCGCGACAATCCCAGGCGCCGGGCCGCCGCCGCCTTGCGGCCCTCGGTGGCGGCGATGGCCTTGCGAATAAGAAAGCGCTCGAGGATCTCGTTGGCCTGATCCAGGGTGCGCAAGGTACCCAGATCCGCCGGGTCGATGGCGCCCTCGCCGCGAGAGGCCTGGATCTCGGGTGACAGGTGGGCCAGACGAATGATCTTCTCGGCGGGATGCAGGGCACAGAAACGGTGGGCCTCGTTCTCCAGTTCGCGCACGTTGCCCGGCCAACGCCAGGCCTG
>QNDV01000403.1 GCA_003646045.1 bacterium | reverse complement strand
TTGGACACGATGCCGCAGCCGTCACCCAGGGCGCCGATCAGGCCGCAGCCGGCGCTGTGGTCCGCGTCGCAGGGCGAGGTGGCCTTGATGTCGAACTTGCCGCCCGCCACGTCGCAGAACTCGGGGTCGGCCGAGATGTTGCCGCCCGTGCCCGTGGGGTCTGCCATGCCGCCCCACTCTTCGGTGGCGTTGTTGTAGACGTCGTTGCAGGAGGGGGTCACCGTCCCTGATATCACGTGCACACCCATGGCGTAGGCGTCACCACCGGTGTTCAGGGCCACGATGTTGTTCTCCAGCGCGACGGTACTGCTTTCCACGTAGACGCCCGCCGCACCGGCGGCCGGGGCCGAGTTCATGGCGATGGTGTTGCCCGACACAGTGGCGGCTGTCACGCCCTTGACCACCAGGGTGCCGTAGAAATCGGAGGCATTGTCGTGCATGACCGAATTCGTCAGGTCGGCGCTGCTGCAGTTCTCGAAAGAGATCGCCGCTCCGAGCTGTGAAGTGTTGCCGGTGCAGACCAGGCTGTCGGCCGTGGCTGCACAGTCGGCCGCGTAGAGCCCGCCACCGCTCATGAAGTTGGGCGCGGTGCCCTTGACGTTCTGGTCCAGAAATACGCCACTGACATCCAGAACGCCCGAGGTGTAATAGATGCCGGCGCCCTTGACGTTGGCGTCATTCTGCGAGACCTCGCCGCCGACCATGGTCAGGTTGGAGGTGCCACTGTCGGTGGACAGGTAGATGCCGCCGCCCGATTCGCAGCCCGTGTGGCCGCTGACCGTGCAGTCGGTCATGTCCAGGTCCGAGTCCAGGCCGAAAATACCGCCACCCAGGGGCTTGTAGGTCAGGTTGTCGGTCACCAGCGTATTGTTCTGCACCGTACAGCCGGTCATGGTCACCGAGCTGTTGTTCATGTAGATGCCACCGCCGTAGATGGCCGTGTTGTCCGTGATGGTCAGGTTCTCGAACACCGGCGAGCCGTTGTTGACCATGATGCCGCCGCCGCCGCCGAGGGTGGTCCCGTCGCCGACGGAGTTGCCGGTGATGATGAGGTTGCGCAGCGTCGGCGAGACGCCGTTAATCATCACGCCGCCGCCGAAACGACCGGAATAGGGGATACCGGAGAAGTTGGTGCCGCCGCCACCCTCGATCAGGAAACCGTCGATCTCGGTGTCGGTGTCCACGCCGGCCAGGAAGCGCATGGCCGGGGCGTTGACTTCGCCGTCGACCACGGTGGGGTTGCCGACGAAGTCGCGGCTCAGGTAGTCGGCGCTGTAACCGCCGAAGATCTTCGCGCCGCCGTCGGGTATGACAAAGGGGCCGGGAATAATCGTGCCGCCCTCGATGCCCACCGTATCGCCGTCGGCCGCCGAGTTGGTGGCGTCGTAGAGGGTGGGAAATTCCTGCGGGTAGCGGTGCATGTTGTCGCCGAGGGCCGCCAGGACGTTCACGCGCCCGGCACCCAACCAGCCTGCGTAGGCCGGGTTCTCGCCGTCGATGTTGTCGCAGCTGGCCTGCAGTGCGGCAATGACCTGGGTGTAGGTGAACGAGGGATTGGCCGAGCGGATCATGGCTGCCACGCCCGCGGTATTGGGGGAGGCGAAACTGGTACCGTTCACCGACATGTAGATCGACGCGTCCGTGCCCACGTCATACCAGGTGGTGGTGATACTCACGCCGGGCGCCGAGACCTCTATCCAGTTGCCGTAGTTCGAGAACGAGGCCTTGCCGTCGTTGGGGCCGGTGGCCGCCACGGACACCACGCCGGGCTGGGTGCTCAGCCAGCTGCCGGAGGCATCGTCGCTGTCGTCGTTGCCGGATGCGGTCACCACCAGGATGTCGGCGTCCTGGCAGGTCGACAGGGCGAAATTAAGGAAGGAACTGCTGCCCCAGCTGCCATTGATGATGCTGGCGCCTTTGCCGGCGGCATAGATCATGGCCTGGGATACCCAGTCCATGCGTACTACGCCACCACTTTCGCCGGCGGGCAGGTAGCCGGCCCGCAGTGCCATGATCTTGCAACCGGGCGCCACGCCCGCCACGCCGATACCGTTGTTGGTGATGGCCGCCACACAGCCTGCGCAGGCGGTGCCGTGGCTCTCGTAGTCCGAAGGATCGTTGTCGGCGATGGTCATGTCCTCGTCCGGATAACCCTGGCTCTGGGGGGCATTAACGAAATCCCAGCCACGGATATCGTCGATGCGGCCGTTGCCGTCGTCGTCCACTCCCGGCGTGCCGTAGTATTCTGTCCAGATGGTCCATATCGCACCGTTGACCCTGTCCGGGTGGGTGCCGCCCAGGTCGGGGTGATTCCAGTGCACGCCCGAATCGATAATGGCCACCACGATGGTGGAATCACCCAGCATCTGGTTCCAACCACCCACGGCGCGTACATCGCCACCACCGGGGTTCATGTTGCGCAGGTGCCACTGACTGCCCAGGTTGGGATCGTCGGGCAGGAACGCACCCTGGCGCATGATCTCCACCAGCCGCACTTCCTCCACCTCGGGCAGGCCTTCGTAGGCCGCCTTGACCCGTTGCAGATCCAGGCCCGCCGGCAGGTCCACGGCAAAGATCCGGTCCAGGACGCTGCTGTTGGCCTTGGCCTTGGTGGGCAGACTGGAGGGCATATCCCCGTACAGCGAGGAAACCTCCGTCACGTCGAACTGCCGGGAAAGATTGTCCAGGGCTGCCACGCCCACCTGGGCGCCGCCCGCGGCCTTGATCGGCGTCAGGTTCACGCCGGGGCGCACGACGATCACGATGCGGTCAGGCACGTAACCCACGAAATCCGGCGACTGGGTCAACGACTGGGCCAGGAGCGAGCCGGGCACCAGCAACAGGGCGATGAGCAGGAGATAGGTGGTTTTCATGTCGGGGCAAACCTCGTGGAACGGCCGGCGGGCGCGTAGCGCTCAAGCCGGCACACGGATGTCTGGAAGGTCGCGCCGGGGATGGGCGCGGGACACGGGAACCGATGGCTGGCAATTTGGTGTCGAAACTGCATAATGCATTATAACGAATCGGAAGCCAGCGATCAATGACGCAGGGGTTTTTGTTTTATCATGTCTGTGATGTCACGACAAGTGCAACCGGAGACCGACACGACGTGAAAAGCCTGGACATATGGTTTGTAGAAGCTTACGACGGTGGCTCCCACCGGGCCTTCCGGCGCTCACTGGAGCACCATTCCCGGCATAGGTTCAATTCCTTTACCCTGCCGGCACGGTTCTGGAAGTGGCGTATGCGGGGGGCGGCCGCCTGGTTCGCGGATCTCATGAATACCACCGGGGGCGACCTGCCCGATCTGCTGCTGGTCACGGGCATGACCAACGTGGCGGACCTGCGCGGCCTGCTGCAGCCGCCCCTGGACCGGACGCCGGTGCTGCTCTACATGCACGAGAACCAACTGACCTACCCGCTGTCGCCCCAGGAGGAATTTGATTTCCACTTCGGGTTCACCAACATCATCAGC
>QNDV01000402.1 GCA_003646045.1 bacterium | reverse complement strand
TACACTCAGCCAGACGTAGAACACGCGACCGGACCAGGTCAGCAAACGCCCGTCGGCGAGTTTCAGGGCCAGGAAGAACAGCACCAGGTTTATGGCGAAGAAGCGCAGGGCCAGGGGCAGGAACACCTCCCGCCGGTAACGGCGCACCAGCCAGCCCACCGCCGGCGCCGCCGCCGCGGTCACCGCCAGGGTGACCAGGAACAGGGTGTGCAGCAGGTCCTCGCCACCGGCGATGCCCATCTCGTCGCGAATGGGCCGCAGGATGTAGTAGCCCGACATCAGCAGATAGAACAACAGGCCGGACAGCAACACGGGACCGGCCTCGCCTGGGCGCAGCGACAGGGTGCGGTGCAGCAGGTTGACGATGATGCGTGTCCTTGGCTGGATTCCGGGAAGGTCGGTTCTCCCCCGTACGCAAGGTCAGGAGACAGGTTACACCGAATCCGGCCCACATGACAGCGTGTTACGGTCCGGCCCGTCCCGGGGCGGGAGTATGGCTGCACCGGCTCACGGTTGACATACGGGGCAAATAAAACTAATCGTATCTCGATTAACGCTTTTCATGAAAGGGGAGCCCCGCAATGTCCGACGTTCTCAAGCGCATCCACCACGTCACCTTCCTGGTGGGCAACGCCAAGCAGGCCGCCTTCTTCTACCGCCAGGCCTTCGGCTTCGACCAGGTCGCTTACCAGGGGCCGGAAACCGGTTGCCCGGAACGCACTTCCTATGTCCTGAGACAGGGTGACATCTGGCTGGTACTGACCACGCCGCTGCATCACGCCGATGCCGCGAACCTCTGGCTGACCATGCACGGCGACGGCGTCAGGGATATAGCCTTCGAGGTGGACGATGCCACGGCGATCCATGAACTGGCCCTGCAGCGGGGCGCCACGTCCGCGGGTGAACCCGAGGTGATCAGCGATGAACAGGGCAGTGTGACCGTGTCGAGAATCAGGACCTACGGAGAGGTGATCCACACCTTCGTACAACGCGACGGATACCCCGGATTCCTGCCGGGATTCGAGACCCGGGAGATCAAGGGCAGGGGTGTGGGCGTGTACTGCATCGATCACATCGTCGGCAACGTCGAAGACCGCCAGATGGACAACTGGGTCAAGTGGTACGACGAGGTGCTGGGCATGGGCAAGTTCGTGTCCTATGACGACAAGGACATCTCCACCGAGTTCACCGCCCTGCGCAGCACGGTGGTGGCCACCGACGAGCGGCATATCAAGTTCCCCATCAACGAACCGGCGGCCGGGCGCAAGAAGAGCCAGATCCAGGAGTACATCGACAGCAACCTGACTGCCGGTGTCCAGCACCTGGCCCTCAAGACGGACGATATCCTGGCCACCATCAAGGACCTGCGCGCCAACGGTGTCGAGTTCCTGCAGGTACCGGACGGCTATTACGACGAGGTCTGGGAACGGGTCGGGGAGATCGACGAGGATACGCAGAAGATCCGGGACATGGGTATCCTGGTGGACAAGGACGACGATGGCTACCTGCTGCAGCTCTTCACGCGTCCCCTGCAGGACCGGCCCACGTTCTTTGTCGAGATCATCCAGCGCGCCGGCAGCGAGAGCTTCGGCAAGGGCAACTTCAAGGCACTGTTCGTGACCATCGAACAGGAGCAGGCCAAGCGGGGGAATCTCTGATGCCCTTTTACCATCGCCTGGGTGAGGTTCCCGCCAAGCGCCACGTGGTCGTACCGCGTACGGGTGGCGGATACCGGTTCGAGCATCTCATGGGAAACCTCGGGTTCAAGGGACCCCAGTCCCTGCTCTATACCCTGCGTCGTCCCACCACCGTCACCAGCATCGAGACGGCCTGGCACACTCCCCGGGAGGCGGAGGCGGACAGCAGTCTGCGTATGCGCCACCTCCACAGCCAACAGCTCGAAACCGGGCCCAGTGCGGTGAAGGACCGGGTGCTCATGCTCTTCAACGACGACCTGGGTATTTCGGTGGCCCGGCCCGCGACGGCGGATTCCTTCTTCTATCGCAACGCCCGGGCGGACGAGATCGTCTACGTCACGGTGGGCGAAGGCGTGCTGGAATCCCAGTTCGGCAATCTGCGCTACCGGTCCGGCGATTACCTGGTGATCCCGCGGGGCATCATCCATCGCCTGGTACCCGACGCGGGCAGCGAACAGGTACATCTGGTGGTCGAGAGCCGCAGCTACGTCCGGACACCCCGGCGCTACCGCGGTGACCACGGCCAACTGCTGGAGCACAGCCCCTTCTGCGAACGGGATATCCGGGTGCCCACGGAACTGGTGGTCCATGACGAGACCGGCGAGTTCGAGATCATGACGCGGGTGGATGAGGTGGTCCAACGGGTGGTCATGAGCCATCACCCCTTCGACACCGTGGGCTGGGACGGCTGCTATTATCCCTGGGCCTTCAGCATCCACGACTTCGAGCCCATTGTCGGCCGCGTGCACCAGCCACCACCGGTACACCAGACCTTCGAGGCGGACAGCTTCGTGATCTGCTCCTTCGTGCCGCGTCTCTACGATTTCCATCCCGAGGCGGTACCGGCGCCCTACAACCACTCGAATGTCATGACGGACGAGGTGCTGTACTACTGCAACGACGAGTTCATGAGCCGCAGCGGCATCGAGTTCGGCTCGGTGACCCTGCACCCGGACGGTTTGCCCCACGGACCCCAGCCCGGGCGCATGGAGGCTTCCATTGGCCAGGAGCGCACCGACGAACTGGCAGTGATGATCGACACCTTCGCGCCCCTGCGTGTGGCCCGCGCCGCCTTGGATTGCGAGGACCGGGAGTACGGCAACTCGTGGCTGGGAGATGACCCGCGGTGACTACCACGCTGCGCAATCTCATGACGGGACTCGTGGATTACGCCGGGCTTTTTCCGCCCGCCGCCCTGGAGGCCGAGCGGGCGGTGGCCGAATACGCGGCGCACCGGGCAGACGGCGCCGCCTGGATGCTGGGCCGGTTCATTGTGCCGGCAGCACGTCTGACGGAGATCAACGCGGCCATGGTCGGTGTCAAGCCCGCCGCGTCTATCTGGCCGTTCACTGCCCTGGTGGGTGCGCCCGCCGATCAGGACACGGCCCGGGCAGCGGTACCGACCCAGGGGCTTGCCATCGCGGCCTTCGAAAAGGCAGGGGAGGGCAGGACCCCCGTGGAAGCTCTGGAAACACCCATACCGGTGTCGGCGGCCCGAGACCATCCGGCGGCATTCATCGACCGCCTCACCGGAGACCTGGCGGCGGCGGGACTGGGCGGGCGCGAGCTCTTCTGGGAGACCCCGGCGCATGGTGACGACGCGGCGGTGGTGGCCGCCGTGGCCGACCTGGACCGCGCCGGCTCGCCTTTGGCCCGCGTAGGTGTCAAACTGCGTTGCGGCGGGGTCACGGCGGAGGCCTTCCCTGATTGCGAGCGAATCGCCCAGGTGGTGGGCCTGTGCCGGGATCATGGTGTGCCGCTGAAATGTACTGCCGGTCTGCATCATCC
>QNDV01000401.1 GCA_003646045.1 bacterium | reverse complement strand
TATATCACCCGGGAGCCCCTCATGCTGAACCGCATTATCGAATGGTCGTTGAAGAACCAGTTCATGGTTGTCATCGGCGTTATCTTTGCCATTCTGGCCGGCGTCTGGGCGATGAAGGGCATCCGGTTGGACGCCATTCCCGACCTCTCCGACGTGCAGGTCATCATCTATACCGAATACCCGGGGCAGGCGCCACAGGTCGTCGAGGATCAGATCACCTATCCGATGACCTCGAAGATGCTCTCGGTGCCCTTTGCCAAGACCGTTCGCGGATACTCCTTCTTCGGTTTCTCCTTCGTCTACGTCATCTTCGAGGACGGCACCGATCTCTATTGGGCTCGTTCACGGGTGCTGGAGTACCTCAACGGAATGGGCGGGCAGCTTCCCGAGGGGGTGACGCCACAATTGGGTCCCGATGCCACTGGTGTCGGCTGGGCCTTCATGTACACCCTCAACTCTCCAAAACGATCTCTTGCCGATCTTCGGTCCTACCAGGACTGGTACCTCAAGTACGGCCTGATGTCGGTCGAGGGCGTATCCGAGGTGGCCTCAATCGGTGGTTTTGTCCGCCAGTACCAGGTCGAGGTGGATCCCATCAAGATGAGGGCCTTCAATATTCCCCTCTCCAAGATCAAGACGGCCATCAAACGTTCCAACAACGACGTCGGCGGCCGCCTGGTCGAGATGGGGGAACGGGAGTACATGGTTCGCGGCCTTGGCTACGTCAAGGAGGTCAAGGATCTCGAACAGATTCCCCTGGGCGTCGGTCCAGGTGGGACGCCGATCCTTCTGAGGGATGTGGCCAATATCACCATCGGTCCGGAAATCCGCAGAGGGCTTGCCGAGTGGAACGGTGAGGGTGAGACCGTCGGGGGTGTCGTCGTTGTCCGCTACGGCGCCGATACGTTGTCGACGATCGCAAAGGTCAAGGAGCGCCTGGAAGAACTCAAGGCCGGATTGCCGGACGACGTCGAGATCTCCATCGGTTACGACCGCTCGACCCTGATCCACCACTCGATCGAGACCCTGACCAAGACCCTGATCGAAGAGTCGATCATCGTCGCCCTGGTCTGCATCATCTTCCTCTTTCACTTCCGTTCGGCCTTTGTTGCCATCTTCTCCATTCCGGTGGCGATTCTGTTGGCTTTTGTCGTGATGAGACTGCAGGGCCTCGGAGCCAACATCATGTCCCTTGGAGGGATCGCCATCTCTATCGGGGTCCTGGTGGATGCTTCGATCATCATGGTGGAGAACGCCCACAAACACTACGAAGAATGGCGCGGGAAACGCTCCCATTTCGAGATCATCCTCAAGAGTGCCCAAGAAGTGGGGCCGACCCTCTTCTTCTCGTTGCTCGTCATCACGGTCTCTTTCATCCCGGTCTTCACCCTGCAGGCCCAGGAAGGGCGACTCTTCAAACCCCTGGCCTTCACAAAGACCTACGCCATCGGTCTGTCGTCCCTGGTCGCCATTACAGTCATTCCGGTGCTGATGTTCTGGCTGGTTCGGGGCAAGATCCACTCCGAGAAGACGCATCCCATTTCCAGAATCCTGCGCTTTCTCTACACGCCGGTGCTCAATTTTGCGCTGCGGTTCCGTTGGTTGGTCGTCGTTCTGGCCATCGTTGTCATCGCTTCTGTGTGGATTCCCATGCAACACATCGGATCGGAGTTTATGCCACCCCTGTGGGAGGGTGATCTGCTCTACATGCCGACGACCTTCCCGGGCATTTCGATCACCAAGGCCAAGGAACTGCTGCAGCAGACGGACAAGATCATCAAGACTTTCCCGGAGGTGGAGTCGGTCCTCGGCAAGATTGGGCGGGCGGAGACCGCCACCGATCCGGCGCCTCTATCGATGATCGAAACAACGATCGTGCTCAAGGATCCTTCCGAGTGGCGAGAAGGCATGACCAAAGAGAAGTTGATCGACGAGCTGGATCAGGCGATCCAGTTTCCCGGTGTGACCAATGCCTGGACCATGCCGATCAAGACCCGAATCGACATGCTTTCGACCGGCATCAAGACACCGGTCGGCATCAAGATCGCCGGACCGGACCTCAATGAACTTGAGCGAATCGGCAAGGAGGTCGAGGCCCTGGTCAAACCTCTCGAAGGGACGCTGTCGGCCTATGCCGAGAGGGTGATGGGTGGCAACTACGTCGATTTCGATATCGATCGGGAAGCCTCCGCGCGTTTTGGCCTGACCGTCGGTGACGTCCAGGATGTGATCACATCGGCCATCGGGGGCATGAATGTCTCCTGGACCGTCGAGGGTTTAGAACGCTATCCCATCAATGTCCGATATCCCAGGGAGCTTCGGGATGATGTCGGGGCCCTGGCGGAGATCCTGGTGCCGACACCCTCGGGCGCCCAGGTTCCCCTGGGACAGTTGGGAACCATTCGGCTCCATCAGGGACCCCCGGCCATCAAGTCCGAGAACGCCCGACCGAACGCCTGGGTCTATGTCGACCTCAAAGGTATCGACGTTGGGAGCTGGGTTGCTACGGCCCGAAAGGAAGTCTCGGAGAATATCCAACTTCCCGCCGGCTACACGATCTTCTGGTCCGGCCAGTATGAGTACATGCAACGGGCGAAGGCTCGGCTGATCATCATCGTGCCGATTACGCTCTTCCTGGTCTTTTTGATCCTCTACATCAATACCGGGAGCCTGGTCAAGACGGCCATCGTCTTGTTGGCCGTGCCCTTTTCGGCGGTCGGTGCCATCTGGCTGTTATACCTGCTGGGTTACAACTGGTCGATTGCGGTCTGGGTCGGCATGATTGCGCTGGCAGGTCTTGATGCCGAAACCGGCGTCGTCATGCTGCTCTACCTGGACATCGCCTACGAGGACTGGAAGAAGAAGGGCAAGATGACCAAGTGGTCGGATCTGGTCGAAGCGGTCGACCACGGCGCCGTGCAAAGGATTCGGCCCAAGACCATGACCGTCGTCACGACCTTCCTCGCCCTTGTACCCATCCTTTGGGCCACCGGGACAGGTTCCGACGTCATGCGCCGTATTGCGGCGCCGATGGTCGGCGGTGTGTTCACATCATTTGCAGGAGAGCTGATCGTCTATCCGGCCATCTACTTCATCTGGCGCTCGGCCGGCCTCAAACACGGCCCGCTCTTTCCTGAACTGAGAGCAAAACGGGCTGAGAAAGTCTCGGCGTAGGGGATTGCATGAATGAATATGTAACTTCGTTGACGGCCCTGCCGAATCTGCATCCGGCAGTGGTCCACTTTCCGGTGGCCCTTGCGCTCACCGCCCTGGTGATGGATCTCGTTGCGCTGGTCTTCCATCGCAAATCGTGGCTGGGCCAGGCCGCCGCCACCCTGTATGGCCTGGCCGCCGTCGGGGCAGTTGCGGCGTATTTTGCCGGGCGACAGGCGGCTGCCGGCCTTGGTGCGATCTCGGTCCGGGCCGAGGTTGTGCTCGCGGACCATGCCGACCTGGCGCTGTTGACATCGATGATTCTTGTCATC
>QNDV01000400.1 GCA_003646045.1 bacterium | reverse complement strand
GTCTCCTGCAGGGCGGCCCGGCGCTGGGCGTCCTTATCGTAGTAGGCCCCGATGTCCACGGACTCGTTCTTCAGGGCGACGGCCCTGGTAACGAGGTCCCGGTTCTCACGGAGGAACTTGCGGTCGAGCAAGACTTAACTCCTTAATTACATGCAAATTGTCGGAATATGATCGCGCACCATGTCCACCCCGTCGGCCCGGTTCCGAACGCGGGCAACAGCCGCGACAGCCGGAGTCCGTGTCCCGGGAACCGGCCCAGGGAAATGGATTTGCATTCCATGGCCGCGGCTGTTAGAAGGTTAGTAGCAACAGACCGCTTGCGGCAAGCCAATTCACCTATCCGGCTCCGGCACCGCGGCGCCGTGTTTTTTCGTGCGCTCGCCGTACGAATTCTGGAGACGCCCATGGATCGCTCCGCCCTCGTGTCCCGACTGCGCGAAACGCCGGCCGGCCACCGGATCATCACCGCCCTCGATACCGGCTCCGCGGACCAGGCCCTCGAACTGGCCCGGGCCATGGGTTCGGGCCAGCGCTACGTCAAGGTGGGGCTGGAGTTGTTCTCGGCTGCCGGACCAGCGGTCGTCCAGGGTCTGCGGGAATTGGATCGCCAGGTCTTCCTGGACCTCAAGTATCACGACATCCCCAACACAGTGGCCAAGGCCGCGACCCAGGGGGCTGCTCTCGGCGCTGTGATGTGCACCATCCACGCCCAGGCCGGTCGTGGCGCCATGACCGCGGCGGCCGTGGCCCTGGGTGCCTACGGTCGCGAACAAGGCACTCGTCCCGCCCTGCTGGCGGTAACTATCCTGACCAGCCTCTCGGAGGACGAGATCGGCGAAGCCAGCCCCTCGCCCGACTCCCTGCCCGAGCGCATCGAGCGCCTGGCCCGCCTGGCCTGGGACTGCGGCTGCGACGGCCTGGTCTGCTCGGCTGCCGACCTGCCACGCCTACGCGGCGTCATCGGGCCCGAACCCCTGGTGGTCACCCCCGGCATCCGCCCGGCGGGTTCCGGTCTGGACGACCAGCACCGTGTAACCACGCCCCGGGCCGCCATGGCAGCCGGGGCTGACTTCCTGGTCATCGGACGACCCATCACCCAGGCGGATGATCCCGCCGCCGCCTTGGCCGACCTGGCCGCGGAACTCGAGACCGCCGGAGGCACATCGACATGAACGAAGCCAAGGTCCTGGAACTCATGGCCGAGCTGGGCGCCCTCCATTCGGGCCATTTCCTGCTGAGCAGCGGCCTGCACAGTGACAAGTACTTCCAGTGCGCACGCATCCTCCAGTTTCCCGATCTGGCCCGTGAACTCGGCGCGGCCCTGGCCGCGTTCTACGAGGATACGGCCTGCGACCTGGTGGTCAGTCCCGCCCTTGGCGGCATCCTCATCGGACACGAAGTGGCGCGTGCCATGGGCCGCCGGTTCGTCTTTTCCGAACGCAAGGACGGCGAGATGATGATTCGCCGCGGCTTCGGCCTGGAACAGGGCGAGAAAGTGATCATCGCCGAGGACGTGGTGACCCGTGGCACCAGCCTGCTGGAGGTGGTGAAGGTGGTGGAAGAGGCCGGTGGCGTAGTTGTCGGCCTGACGAGCATCATAGACCGCACCGGTGGCGATGTGGAGTTGCCCCTGCCCCTGCACAGCCTGGCCACGGTCAAGGTGCAGACCTGGGAAGCAGGCAACTGCCCTCTCTGCGCCGATGATGTGGCGCTGGTCAAACCCGGCAGCCGCGGCAACTGACGCGGGCATGGCCAGTACACCGGGCCGACTGTGGAATCTCATGGGAACACCCGTCGGGGGCGGTCTGGTGGCCGCCCTCGTGCTGTTGGTGGCCTGGTCCCTGGGTCAGGAAGCAAGGCCCCCCCAGCCCACGGCCGACCTCTACACCCATCTCTCGGTGGCGCGCCACCTGGTGCGCGGCGAGGGTTTCCAGACCGACGTCACCTATCCCCTGAGTTTCGCCTGGCCCTTTGCCCGCACCCTGCCCCAGCCACTGCTCCACCGGCGGCCGGGCCTGGCGATGCTACTGGTTGGCCCGGTAGCCGCGGCCCAGGGTGATCCGCACCGGGCCGTGGCCATGACCCGTCTGCTGATGATGTTGATGCTCGCCGCCTTGGCCGGCCTGGGCACCGGGGCCCTGTTGCGCCTGGGTGAACCGGCCGCAGTGGCGCCGTGGCTGCTGCTGCTGGGAACCAATCCCCTGCTGGGCTACGCCGTGGACTGGGGCTTCGAGGAATTACCGGCGGGGCTGCTGCTGCTGGTTCTGTGGCTGAGACGGCGTGCACCGCACTGGTCGGACGGACTGCTGATGGGTCTGCTCGGATTACTACGCCTGGAGCTGCTCATACTGCCGGTGCTGTGGTGGTTGCTGACCGGAACCTGGACCCGCCGTCTGCTGGTCCCCCTGGCCCTGGCCGTGGCCGTGCTGCTGCCCTGGGCGGTGCGCGATCTGGTCGTTACCGGCCGACCCTTCTTCCTGGTGCAGGGACAAGCCGAACTGGTGAAGGACACCCGGGAATGGCCCGGCTACAGCGTGTACCGCGGCCTTGCGCCCCAGCCCCCGGTGCAGGCCCTGCGCACCGCCGGTACCAGCGTGTTGCGCAAGGGTTGGCGTGGGCTGCGCTTCTTCCGCACCGAACTGGGGGGTCTGGTCCCCTGGCCCGTGGCCTGGGGTGCGGTATTGAGCGTGTTGACGGTATTGTTGCTGCGCCTGCGGGGCCGGGCGGGTCCCCGGCAACTGGGCGCCTGGGCCCTGCTCGGGCTGTCGCTGGCATTGTTGGCCGGACTATACGCCTTCTTTGATCACAGCCTGAGGCATCTGCTGGTGCTGGTGCCGCCACTGCTGTGGGAGACGGCACGCCTGCTGGCAGTTGCCGCCCGGCGGGTGAAGCAACCCCTCGCCGCCGGCCTGTTGGCTTTGGCCCTCGCCGCCAACCTGCTCTGGATCTTCCCCTCGCCCTTGCCCGGGTGGCAGTTCGCCGCCCGCGAAGCGCTGCGGTTGGCCGACGTGACCTCCGACCGGGTCGCGGCCCTGATTGCCGATCCGGCCACCGTGCCCTTCGTGCTGGACGCGGCCTCGCCCTGGTACGCGGACCGCGCGGCGGTCTGGACTCCCGGCAATGCTGCCGTCGCCGACAGCATCCGTACCTGGCTGGAGTCGCCATGAGCACCACCTGGCTACGGCGTCATCCCGCCTGGGCCCACAGCGGCCCCAGCCACGGCTGGACCACGGCTGAGGGACCGGGTTTCCGCGGTGACCCCGCAGCGCCCGTACACCTGGCACCGGTGGCGCAATTGTGCCAGGCAGTGGGCCTGGCCCGGGCCGCCTGGACAAAGCAGGTCCACGGCGGCGTGGTCCTGTACGCCGACGCCCCCGGTTGCGCCGGCGAGGCGGACGCACTGTGGTCGGATCGACCGGGCCTGGGCGTGGTGGGCCGCAGCGCCGACTGTCCCCTGATCCTGGTCAGCCTCGGTGGTGATCATGAG
>QNDV01000399.1 GCA_003646045.1 bacterium | reverse complement strand
CCATCACCCAGGGCGAGCGAACCCTGGGCGAGATCGCCGGCGGCACGGCCCACGGCATGGATTTCACCCATGGAGTCCTGCGCATCGGCGAGACCGTGGTGCCGCCGCTCATTGCCCGGGTCAAGGAGCGGGCGGACGACGCCCCCTGGACGATCCTGGATTCCCCACCGGGGGCGACGTGTCCCGTGGTCGAGACCATGAAAGACGTGGACTACGTGGTTCTGGTCACCGAACCCACGCCCTTTGGACATCACGACCTGGCCCTGGCCCTGAAACTGGCCCGCGCCCTGGGTAAACCCTGCGGTGTAGTGATCAACCGTGCCCTGCCGGGCCGGGACCTGATCGATCATTTCTGCGAGCAGGAACACATCGAAGTCCTCGCCCACATACCGTTCCGGCGCGAGGTGGCGGCCGCCTGCGCCGAGGGCGCCATAGCCATTGACGTGGATCAGGATGTGGCCGCGGCCATTGGCGAACTGCATCAGGCCCTGCGCGCGGTGGAGGTGGCGTCATGATCGAACTGGTGGTCTGCAGCGGCAAGGGTGGTACGGGCAAGACCAGCATCGTGGCCAGCCTGGCCTCCCTGGCCAGCGACTTCGTCATGGCCGACTGCGATGTGGATGCCGCCAACCTGCATCTGGTGACCGGTCCTAGCACTGACAGCACCACGCCTTTCGTGTCGGGACATCGAGCGGAAATCCGTAGGGACGACTGCGACAACTGCGGTACCTGTGCTGAACTGTGTCAATTCTCGGCCATCGATGTGCTGACCGACGCCGAGGGCAGGACATTCCATCGTGTCAACCCCATCGCCTGCGAGGGCTGCGGCGTCTGCGTGCACTTCTGCCCTGTGGAGGCCATCGATTTTCCCGCGGAACGTTGCGGCGAATGGAACCTGTCGCGGACCCGCTTCGGCCCCCTGGTCCACGCCAACCTGGACGTGGGTGCCGAAAATTCCGGCAGGCTGGTGACCCTGGTAAGGGAGCAGGCCCGGCACACCGCCCAGCGGGCCGATCTGGACCTGATCCTGGTAGATGGCCCCCCGGGTCTCGGCTGTCCGGTGACGGCCGTCCTGACCGGCGCCGACCACACCTTGCTGGTCACCGAGCCAAGCCAGTCGGGACTGCACGACCTGCACCGCGTCCTGGATCTGGCCGGGCACTTCGGCGTACCGGCCATGGTCTGCATCAACAAGTATGATCTCAGCCCACGGTTGACCGCCGAGATCGAGACTGCCTGTGCCCGGCGTTCCATACCGGTGTTGGGGCGCATCCCCTACGAACCCCAGGTCAACGACGCCCAGAATGCCGGACGCAGCCTGATCGAGTATGCCCCCACCTGCGACGCAGCCGTGGCCATCCGCTCCCTCTGGGGACGGATATCCCTGCAACTCGCTGGTGAACCACTCAAGAAAGGACAGACCCCGTGCGTATAGCCATTCCCGTCACCCAAGGTCGGCTGTCGCCCCACTTCGGTCACTGCGAGACCTTCGCCCTGGTCGATGTCGATCTCGAGGATCGGACCATCCTGGGCCAGGTCGATACCGCAGCTCCGCCCCACGAGCCTGGCGTCCTGCCCGCCTGGTTGGCCAGTGAACTGGATGCCGGAGCAAACGCCTGCGATCACTGACGAACCCGGGAGGCAAACCGTTGAAGAAGATCGGAATCATCATCTGTGGCCGCTACGGCAATTGTGCCGGCGGCAAGTGTCTGCGGTCACTGCGCGAACGCGAGGGTGGGTTTGCGCGCTATGCCGGCGAGGAAGTCGAACTGGTGGGTTGGGCCACCTGCGGCGGTTGCCCCGGGGGCAACATCGAGTACGCTCCCGATGAGATGAAGAAGAACGGGGCCGAGGTCGTTCATCTGGCTACGGGCTTCGTGGTGGGTTATCCGCCCTGCCCCCACCTGGAGTTCTTCCAGGAATATATACCGCGCCAGTTCGGCCTGGACGTAGTGGTGGGCACCCACCCGATACCGGAAAAGTACAACCTTGTCCACGCGGACCTGGGAACCTGGAAAACGCTGCCCGTCGGGGATGACATGGTGCCGCTCCTGGCGGATGAATCCACCCGGTTGGCCTACGACTGATACAGCGACCGAATCGCCTCGCCACCCAAGCGGTTGCGCTGTATTATTGATGCCCGACCCCAAGAGAACCCGACCGGAGGCAGCGGCACCCCATGCGCGGCGCATTCGCCCACGAGGATTTCAGCACCGGTGAGGAGATCGCCCACTCCGTCACCCACGGCCTGGGGGCCCTGGGCGCCACGGTGAGCATCGTGCTACTCGTACTGCGGGCTGTCCCCACCGGTGACGCGCGTACCGTGGTGGCAGTCAGCATCTACGGCGCCTCCATGCTGATGCTCTACACCGCCTCGACACTCTATCACGCCCTGACCGCCCAGCGTGCCAAGCGGGTCTTCCAGCTCATGGACCACGGCGCGATCTACCTGCTTATCGCCGGCTCTTATACCCCGTTCACCCTGGTGGCCCTGGGTGGCAGCTGGGGTTGGTCCCTGTTCGGCGTGACCTGGGGGCTGGCCATCCTGGGCATCCTCTACGAAGTGGTCTTGAAGCGACCCTGGAAAAGGGTCTCCCTCATGTTCTACCTGATCATGGGCTGGATGGCCGTGATCGCGGCCCGTCCCCTGGCAGCGGCTCTGCCCCACGACGGTCTGCTGCTGCTGGGCGTGGGCGGTTTGTTCTACAGTGGGGGCGCCGTCTTCTATGCCTGGCGTGCCTTCCCCTACCACCACGCGGTATGGCACCTTTGCGTAATGGCGGGCTCGGCCAGTCATTTCCTGTGCATACTGTGGTATGTGATTCCGGCTTGAATCCAGCCGATCGCGACGTAACGCGTGGCAGGTTGCCAGTTCCACCGGCAGGGTCCGATATACGGACCTCAATACCATTCCAACGGTATCTCCCCGTAGGCCATTATAGGTCCTGGTCTGCATAAGGAACATGATTTGCATCAAGTGGAACCGGGTTCATGATCAATCGGGAAGGGTTTCCTCACCTGCTACGGTCTGTAATCCTTCCGCGTTCAGCAACTCCAGCGAAACACGAGTCAGGCGGATCAAACCCTCAGCGGCAAAATCAGCGAGCAGGCGCGACACCGTTTCAGGGGTCGTGCCCACCATGGAGGCGATCTCCTTGCGTTTGAGCTGAACCGCCGGCAACGGATCCCAATCATCGCCGTGAACCGTGTGGCCGTGCAACAACAGCAACACGTCCGCTACCCGTCGCCGGACCGGACGCTGGGTCATGACCATCAGGAAATCCTCGGAGACACGCAGATCACGGGCCAGGTATCCGAGTACCGCCAGTGCGAAGTCCGTCGATGTGCTCAACAACTCGCGCACCGTTTCACCGGGAATGGAGCACAGGAAACCGTCGGTAAGAGCCGTGGCCCGGGTAGAGTGGATGGTATCCCCGACCACCGGCGCCATGCCGATCAGGTCCGCCGGACCCATCAGACGAATGACCTG
>QNDV01000398.1 GCA_003646045.1 bacterium | reverse complement strand
CCTATCACCGGAAATCTGCGGCAGTTAGAAATTCGTTCAAACTTTTGGATAAAAATCCCTTGCTGCCACACAAATGCCCATGCTAGCTTCGCCCACAGGTGATGACAATCGTTCTGGGGGGTATTAAAGTTATCCACAATCATCCTGACATTGTGGATAACTTTTTCGCCCCCAAGAGCACGCCGCGTAACCTGTTTTAAATTCTAAGTTTCCGGGATTGTGGGCTCGTGGATAACATGGGTACCTATGGTGGTTTCTGTCCCGAAACAGGGAGCTCACACGCCGATGAATCTCGATTCCCATTGGCCGGAAATACTGGATCTTGTGCGGCAGAAGGTACCTCGTCAGACCTTTCAGACCTGGTTTGCCCCTCTGGCGCCGACCCCCAATGGTAATGGCGCCCTGGAGATAGGATGCCCGGATCACTTTTTCCGGGACTGGTTCAGCGAGCATCAATTGACCACCCTGAACGAGGTTGGTACGGCTTATTTCGGACAGCCCACCGAGTTCGCCCTGGCCGTGCCGGAAAAAACAAAGGTCCTGGAACCAATGGGTGCCGCGGTATCGCCCGCCGCGGCAGCCCTGACTTTCGGAGCGGTGATCAACCCGACGGCCGGCATGAGGCCGGCCCAGGCGCCCGAACCGGTATCTCCACCCGCCCCCACGCCACGCGGCCTGAACAGCGACTATGTCTTCGCCAACTTCGTACCGGGCTCGGGAACCGATCTGGCCTACGCTGCCGCCACGGCCATTGCCAAGAATCCCGGCAGCCACTTCAATCCCCTGTTCATCCACGGCGGGGTGGGACTTGGCAAGACCCACCTGATGCAGGCCATCGGCAACGCCATCGCGGTGAACCGGCCCCAGAGCCGTATCTGCTATGTGACGGCCGAGTCCTTCATGAACGACCTGATCCGTTCCATCCAGGAAAACCGCACGCCGGACTTCAAGTTGAAGTACCGCAGCGTGGATGTGCTGCTGGTGGACGATGTGGCCTTCCTGGCGGGCAAAGAGTCCACCCAGGAGGAGTTCTTCCACACCTTTAACGCATTGTACGACCAGAAGAAGCAGATCGTCCTGACCAGCGACCGCTCCCCGAAGGAGATCACCACGCTGGAGGAGCGTCTGCGTTCCCGCTTCGAATGGGGCCTGATCACTGATATCCAGGCCCCCAACCTCGAGACGCGCATCGCCATTCTCAAGCGCAAGATCGAGGTCAACCGCATCTACATCGACGAAGAGGTCATCACCCTCATCGCCGAGAACATTACCGACAACATCCGACGCCTTGAGGGGGCGCTGATCAGATTGCTGGCGTTCGCTAGTCTGACGGGCAAGGAAATCTCCATGGAAATGGCCTCCGAGGTTCTCTCCTCCTATTTCCACGGAAACTCCACCGGACCAGTGAAGATCGCCGACATCATGGACATCGTCGCCGACGTGCATGATATCTCGGTGGATCAACTCAAGTCCAAGCGACGCACCCAGGACCTGGCCCGGGCCCGGCAGATAGCGATGCACCTCGCCCGCGAAATGACCGGCGCCTCCCTCAACCAGATCGGCCGCGCCTTCGGCGGCCGCGACCATTCCACCGTGGCCCACGCCTGCCAGAAGATCGAATCCCTGGCAGCCACCGACCCCGCTTTCCGCGGCGCCATTCGCGACCTCACCGACCGGGTGCGGGCGCGGCGCTGAACCTGCCGGTTTTCCTGTCCAAACGGCGTTCCTTGTCGCCACCGACTGTTGAATGGGCTAGTGTTTCAATAGCACTGGGTATTTGCCCATCAGTGAACAACTCTTCTCCCGGAGTGGAGTATAGGTGTACGCAGACGAAACAACCGACCGTTTGATCGGCACCATGCTGGCCCACTACCAGATCACCGCCAAGCTGGGCGAGGGTGGAATGGGTGTGGTGTACCGCGCCCTGGACACCAAGCTGGACCGTGAAGTCGCCCTGAAGATCCTGCCGGCCGGCGTGACCACCACCACCGAGACGCGCATACGATTCGAGCGCGAGGTCAAGGTGATCGCCGCCCTGAACCATCCCAACATCGTTACCGTCCACGCCATCGAACACACGGAAACCCACACCTTCTTCGCCATGGAGTTGGTGGACGGACCCCCGTTGGACCAGTTGCTCCAGACCAGGGCCCTGCCCTTGGCGCGTTACTTCGAGATCGCCCTGTCCCTGACCGACGCGGTCAGTTGCGCCCACGACCAGGGCATCACCCATCGCGATCTCAAACCGGCCAACATCGTCGTGGACAAACAGGGGCGATTGAAAGTGCTGGACTTCGGCCTGGCCAAACTCAAGTCCATGGCCATCGAGGACTTCGCCCAGACCGTCGCCCTGCCCGGGTCGATCACCGTGGAGGGCCGCATTGTCGGCACGGTGGCCTACATGTCGCCAGAGCAGGCCGAGGGCAAGTCCGTCGATCCGCGCAGTGATATCTTCTCCCTGGGAATCATCCTCTACCAGATGGCCACAGGCCAGATCCCCTTCCGGGGCGACACGCCGGTCTCGACCATGTCGGCGATCCTCAAGGATACACCCACCCCCGTCACTGAGTTGAACCAGACCCTGCCCCATCATCTGGGTCGTATCATCAGGCGTTGCCTGGCCAAGGATCCAGGGCGGCGTTACCAGAGTGTCAGGGACCTCCATAACGATCTGCTGGACCTGCGTGAGGAGATCGACTCTGGTGAGATGTCGGTACCGGCAATGGAAGCGAACGGACCGCGGCGGCGACTGGGCGCCCGACGCCTGTTGGTGGTTGGTTTATTATTGGTAGTCGTTGCGGCGGCTACTGTTAGCTTCTGGCCGCCAGGCAGCGATACTGTCACCCCAGTCGTGCCGTCCACACCTGAATTGTCTGTCACACCACTCACGCGGTCGGGCGCCATCGACCTGGCCTGCTTGTCTCCCGACGGTAAATACCTGGCCTACGTGCGTGCGGAAGATGGTCAGCGCAGTTTATGGCTCCGGCAGATCGCCACGGGCAGCGACCTGGAGATCGTTCCAGCCACCGCCGGCTTGCTGTCGGACCCTCAATTCTCTCCCGACGGCGATTTTATCTACTACCACCTGGCCCGCGGCGAAAGTGAAAAAAGCCGTGGCGATATCCACCGCGTGCCCTTGGTGGGCGGCCGGTCCCGTCGTGTGGTGTCAGGTGCCAGTGGAGAGTTTGCCATATCGCCAGACGGTACTCTGGCCTTCAACCGTCACGAGGACATGAACCGGCACATCATGCTGCTGTCCCGCGGCGAAGATGGTGAGACCAGTGAACTGGTGACCTACTCGGTGTTGACCAGTCATGAACTCGCTATTTCCCCTGACGGCTCCATGGTGGCCACATGCAGGATTCCAGCCGCCGGCATCGGCGAGATCGTCACCGCCGTGCCGCTGGATGGCGGCCCGGCCCGTGACTTCGGTGATGAACTGTGGAACGGTGTCGCGGGCCTGGCTTGGTTGCCGGATGGCCAGAGCGTGCT
>QNDV01000397.1 GCA_003646045.1 bacterium | reverse complement strand
TGGGACTCGAGTCGTGGTTTGCCGTGGGTGATCGCACCGATTTCATGCTGCAGGTGGGTTACGACTGGTATGCCGACGCCAAGTTGCACGGCCACGACACGGCCTACCTGCCCACGGGGGATCATGTCAACCCGCGCGACGGCTACGACTACGGCACGGCCAATGATGTCATCGACCAGCCGGCCAATGAACTGTTGCTGATGATGGGCTTGCGTATCCGCCTGTAGGTACAACGGCCACCCGGGCCGTGACTGCGGCTGGTCACAACGGGCGTGCCCGTATCCCGGGGTGGCTCAGTTGCGTGGCGAGGCGAGGTGGACGCCGTACTCGAGGTGGAAGGCGTCGTGCCCCATGGTCGAGCGGCCGTAGCCCAGGTGAAATGGTCCGGCCACCGTATCCAGCAGCAGGCTGATCGCCCCACAGTAACGCAGATCGTCCAGGGTAGTTTCCTGACTCGGGTACCATGTATTGCCAGCCTCCAACCACAAACCCAGGTAGGCCCGGCTGGAGAACGGCAGGTTGCTACCGCCCAGGCGATGCAGCAAGCCGGCCGTGGCCAGGCCGAAGGCGTCACCCCGCAGGTATGACGTGTTGAAGGCGGAGAGGGTTCTCAAGCCACCCAGGTAGAACTGCTGGTGGAAAGGCATCTCGGTGCCCAGGTCCGTGCCACCCTGTGCATCCAGCAGAACGATATCGGTCTCGTTGCCGAAGGCGGCCAGGGCGGAACCCCACAACCGCTCGTACTCCAGCGGCGTGTCAAACCAGCCCGATGGGCGTTGATAGTCGGTACGAAGGTAAAGGCCGTTGCGGGGACGTGCATGGTCGTCGAGAGTATCGACAATCAGGCGGACACGCGGACCGGAAATTTCCTCGGCCGTGCGGGGAATGTTCACCAGCCCGACAGTGAAATTGTAGGTAAGGCGCGCGGCCTCCACCCCGACTCGCAGGTCCAGCCAGCGTCCGAAGCTGCGACCCAGACCCAGGACCCCGCCGAACCGGTTGTAGTCGTACTGGGCCAGGGTCCGGTTGGGATCGACCTCGAAGAAGCCGTCCTTGCGCTGGAAATACTGTAGGGTCGGCGAAAAATACCACCGGCGTTTCCAGTCCAGGGGCTGGTGGAACTCGGTGCGAATGCCCGAGACCCGGCCCAGACCAAAGTCGGTGCGCCATTCGGCGCCCATCCGGTTTACCTCGCGCCAGTTGACGCGGGCCTGCAACTGGACGCGGGCCGATCCATGGTAGCTGCTGATATAACCGGCGCCCAGATTGACCAGGTACGGCGCGTAGGGTTTTTCGCGGGGACGGATGGTCAGGACGTTATAGGTGTCCTCGCGTGTGAGATCGAATCCCACGGTTTCGAACAAGCCCAGTTCATAGACCTCTTCCAGATCTTCTTGCAGCACATCCAGGTCGAGATCCAGATCGGTCTGGATATCGATCCACTCGTAGATGGCCTTGTCGGCCACCCGGGTGCGGTTGTCCAGCACCAGCAGGTCGACGTGGGGTGAGGGTACGGGGGTGGAATCCACACTCTGGCGCCACGCCTCGTATTCCGCGGCGGAAACGGCCAGCGGCGCCAATTCGTCTTCGGCCTCACGGGCTGCCACTTCACCCGGCGGGATGATCTTCGCCAGTTGGTCGTATTCCTGTCCACTCCACTGGTCCAGGTCGGGACGAATCACGATGTCGGCATGGGACAGTTCCGCGACGAGCGCCAGTTGGGAACGGATGCGTGAAGCCGCTTCGCGTATGCCACCCAGGGTTTCGAGGGATTCGGAGGACATGTCCTCCTGGCGCCTTCCCACCTCGATGGCAATGATGATGTCCGCCCCCATATCCCGCACAGCGTCCACCGGGACATTGCTCGCCAGGTAGCCATCCACCAGCAGGCGCCCGTCCAGTTCCATCGGCGGAAAGACCCCGGGAATGGACATGGACGCGCGTACGGCGGTTATCAGGTTGCCATGGTCCAGGACCACGCGCTCGCCGGTCTCCAGATCCGTGGCCACGGCACGGTAGGGTATGGGCAGGTTGTCGAAGCCCGTGTGCCCCGCAGTCAGCAGCCCCGGGGTGTTGAAGGCGAAGGGAAACTTCTGTCCGGCAATAACGCCGCGGGGCGTCTGCAGCCGCCGATTCTTCCAGCCCCATTCGAAGGGAAAGAACGCCTCTGTGTCGTCCTCCTTGCGCCGCATGGGACGATTGCGCCGGGGCATGCGATCCACGAACAGGTCGGCCCAGTCGACAGCGACCAGTTCGGCCTCGATCTCGTCGGCGGTCAGACCCAGGGCGTAGAGCGCGCCGACGATGGACCCCATGCTGGTACCAGCCACGTAGTCCACCTGGATGCCGAGATCCTCCAGCACGCGCAGCACGCCGATGTGGGCCGCACCCCGCGCGCCACCACCGCCGAGGGCGAGTCCGATGGTGGGACGGGTCGCCGTGCTGTCGGCCGGGGCTTCGGCGGCGGGCGTTGCCAAGGGAATCGCAACGGCCAGTATGACCAGCACGTGGATTACGGGATTCAGGTATAGTGATTTCATAGGATAGAAGATTGGGGGAGGCGGCTCATGGGATCAAGCTTAATCAGACTGATCAGTCGGCAGCGCCCGCCGGTTGCGCAACTGGCCCAGGGCCCAGACGGCGCGGTTGCGGCGTGCGAGGCCTCTGTCGTCGCCCTCTACGAAGGCCATCAGGGCCTGCACCTGGTCATGGACGGCGGGCGCCGCAGCCAGGTTGATGGTATCCGATTGTCAGTCGGTAGTGCAGCCCTCTCCACTCAAAGAAGCACCCTCCACATCCTGCGGAGGGCGCTTATTGGAAGACTTCACGCAATCTCTATAAACCCTTCTCCGCCATCCATCTCTCTGCCTCGATGGCTGCCATGCAGCCGGTTCCGGCTGAGGTGATGGCTTGCCGGTAAACATGATCCTGTACGTCGCCGGCCGCGAATACGCCCTCCACATTGGTGGCCGTCACGTTGGGTTTGGTGACGAGGTAGCCGTTCTCATCCGTGTCGAGCTGACCGTCCAGGAACTGGGTGTTGGGCACGTGGCCTATGGCGATGAAGCAGCCGGTGACCGCCAGCTCGCGCGTGGAGCCGTCGACGGTGTCCTTGAGCAGCAGGCCCTTGAGGTTGCCGTTCTCGTCCGGCAGGTAGCTCTCGATGACGCTGTTCCAGGCCACATCGACCTTCTCGTTGTCCAGGGCGCGCTGGCGCATGATCTTCGAACCGCGAAATTCGTCGCGGCGGTGGATCAGGGTAACCTTCTTGCCGAAGTTCGTCAGGAAGGTGGCCTCCTCGAGGGCGGTATCGCCGCCGCCCACCACGGCTATCTCCTGGTCACGGAAGAAAAAGCCGTCGCAGGTGGCGCAGGCGCTCAGGCCCTTGCCCATGAACTTCTCCTCGTCGGGCAGGCCCAGCCAGCGGGCGCTGCTGCCGGTGGTCACGATAACCGTGTCGGCAGTGTACTCATCCTTGCCGGCCACAACCTTGAAGGGG
>QNDV01000396.1 GCA_003646045.1 bacterium | reverse complement strand
GGAACTGCTGGAATTGCAGGAGGACCTGGCGGACCGCATTTCGCGGCACCAGGCCGCCGGCAGTGATCTCGAGGCCCTGGACCAGGACTGTCGGCTGGCCGAAACAACAGTGTCTGAACATTGCCGCGACCTGCGTCATGCCCGGCGACAGGGCGCGCCCGGAATTGCCAGGGCCGCCCAGGATATGATACGACCCCTGGCCCTGCCGGCGCTGGAGTTGTCATTCGACGTGGAGGCTGCCGCGGATTCCGATGGGCTGGTCGTGGACGGGGTGGCGAGCCGTATCACGGTACGGGGTGCCGACCGCGTGGTCCTGAACGTGCGTCCCAATCCCGGCGAGGCGGCGGGGGATGTGGCCAGGATCGCGAGCGGCGGTGAGAAGTCACGTCTCTACCTGGGCCTCACGGTCCTGGCGCGGCGCGGCGCGGCCGAGGCGCCTCTAGAACTGTTCGACGAGATCGACGCCGGTCTGGGCATGGACCACGCCCAGGACGTGGCGGACCTGTTGGCGGAAGTGTCTGCCGGCGGCCAGGTACTTTGCATCACCCATCTACCCACGGTAGCTGCCCGCGGCGACCACCATCTGCTGGTGCAAAAACGCATAGTCGGGGGCCGGACGGACGTGGAGGTGACGGTATTGCAGGGGGAGGCGCGGGTGGCCGAGTTGGCCCGTCTCCTGGGTGGTGAGGCCCCCGGTGACGAAGGGCACCGCGATGCCTATGCCCGCGAGCTCCTGCGCCAGCGAAGCGCCCGGAGCGGGAGCGCGTAACGGGAGCACGTAACGGAAGAGGGTTGCGGCAACCGCTGCGTTACCGCCGTAGCGAAAAGGAATTTGACGACTTCGGACACGTATCCCATACTTGCCCGGCTCACCTTGGGTGCGCCCGTAGCTCAGCTGGATAGAGCGCTTGCCTCCGGAGCAAGAGGTCACAGGTTCGAATCCTGTCGGGCGTACCACCTCGGATGGACAGAATATGCGTCTGCTCCAGTTATTCCTGCTGTTCCTCGTCGGACTCTTCATCCGCCGCATCTGGCTGGCTGCCACCCGTCGCCGGCCTGGACCGCGTCCCCGCAATCCGGGCCAGGGTAGCGGTACGGAACAGAAGCAGGATTCCGCAAACCTGACCGAACAGGGGATATCAGATGCTGATTACGAGGAGATCCCGTAGGCGGTCGGAACTCTTCGAGTCGCGTTTCCGCGACGGCTCGGCGGTGGATTTTCCTGTGCGGCAGTATCTGCGTTGCCGGGAGGACATGGTCAGCAGCGTCGTACACGCTGTCCTGCTGGCGGTCTTTCTGGGCACCCTGGTGGCTTTTGGACGCACCCTGCACGGCTTGTTCGTACGCCACGGCGCCGATCTGAATCCATGGTACGAACGTGGCGGTTTCGTGCTGCTGGCCCTTTTTTGTCTTTCAGTTCTGCGCCGCCTGTATTACAAAGTCACCGAACTGTGGGACATACGCCGGGAGATGATCGCCCTGAAGGCCAGCTTCCGCACCGGAGCACCCGACTAGCCCGTCCGGCGAATTGCCTTTAACTGGTCAACCTCTTGACGAGACTTAATTTAAGACCGTAGATCTGCGGTCGATGATCGGGTTACCGGTGCTGCATCCGGAGTGCAGATGCAGCCAACGCCAATGGATTTCCGGAAGGATTGACCCATGCAGGATGTTTGCCGCCGTTTCGAGGAGAAACAGGCATTGCTCGGGGTGCTGGGACTGGGCTATGTCGGATTGCCTCTGGCCGTCTCCTATGCCAAGGCGGGTTTCAAGGTTCTGGGGTTCGAGGTGGACCAGACCAAGGCTGATGCCATCAACCGGGGCGAGAGCTACATCATAGACGTGGATGCCCAGGAGTTGGCAGCGGCCGTGGCTGCGGGAACCCTGGAAGCCACCACTGATTTCGAGCGTCTGTCCGAGGTGGACAGCGTCAACATCTGCGTTCCCACGCCACTGGGCAAGACACGCGACCCGGACATCAGCTATATACAGAGTGCGGTGGCGTCGATCGTGCCGGCCCTGCACAAGGGCATGGTAGTTATCCTGGAGAGCACCACCTATCCCGGCACCACGGAGGAAGTGATTCTGCCGGAGCTGGCGGCGACGGGACTCGAGGTGGGCCGGGATTTCTTCCTGGCCTTCTCGCCCGAGCGCGTGGATCCGGGCAACGCCACCTACAACACCGTCAACATCCCCAAGGTCGTGGGCGGGGTTACCGACGCCTGCACCGAGGTGGCAAGCTGTCTCTACGGGCAGGTCATGGACACGGTGGTTCCGGTCTCGTCGGTGCGGGTGGCCGAGACGGTAAAGCTGTTGGAGAACACTTTCCGCAGCGTGAACATCGGGCTGGTCAACGAGATCGCCCTGATGTGCAGTGCCATGGATATCGACGTGTGGGAAGTGATCGATGGCGCTGCCACCAAGCCCTTCGGCTTCATGCCCTTCTATCCCGGTCCCGGCCTGGGCGGGCATTGCATTCCCATCGACCCCTTCTATCTGTCCTGGAAGGCCAAGCAGGCCGGCAGCGAGGCACGCTTCATCGATCTGGCCGGGCAGGTCAACAGCTTCATGCCCCGTCATGTATTGAACCTGGTGACCGAAGCCCTCAACCAGCGCGAGAAATCGGTGAAGGGCAGTCGCGTGCTGGTGGTGGGCGTGGCCTACAAGCCGGGCATCGATGACGTGCGCGAGTCGCCGGCTCTTGATATCCTGGAACTGCTCACCGGGCGGGGAGCACGGGCCGCCTGGTATGATAGCCATGTACCCGCCCTGCCCGCGGGAATCAGTGGCGAGAAGCTTACCGAGTGGACCACGGGCAGCCTGGGGGATTTCGACGCGGTGGTCGTGGTTACGCCTCACCCCGATCTGGATCATGACCTGTTGCTGGCAGCGGGCCCGGTGGTCATCGATACACGCAATGCCCTCAAGGGCAAGACCGGTGACAACATCGTGAGACTCTGACGGTTTCGAGAACAGCGGGGGATTACATGCAGAAGCGTTATCTGGTAACCGGTGGTGCCGGTTTCATCGGCTCCCACCTGGCCCGCGAGCTGGTTGCCCGGGGGCATGAAGTGGTGGTCCTGGACAACCTGTCCACAGGGCGCCGCGAGAACATGTCCGACTACCTGGACCGGATCCGTTTCGTCGAAGGCAGCATCACCGACCTCGAGACGGTGGAGGACTGCTGCACCGGCGTGGATTGCGTCTTCCACCAGGCCGCCCTGCCCAGCGTACCGCGCAGCGTGGCTGATCCCCTGGCCAGTGACGAGCATAATGTGGGGGGCACCCTGCGCGTCTTCTGGGGCGCCCACCGGCAGAGTGTGCGACGCGTGGTCTTCGCCGCCAGCAGTTCGATCTACGGCGACACCGAGGAACTGCCCAAACACGAGGGCATGCAGCCCAGACCCATGTCGCCCTATGCGGTGAACAAGCGCGTGAGCGAACTCTATGGTGCTGTCTTCAATGATCTGTACGGACTGAGTACCATCGGCCTGAGGTACTTCAACGTATTCGG
>QNDV01000395.1 GCA_003646045.1 bacterium | reverse complement strand
GGAATTCGAAGAGCAGGTTCTCGTCGTGGACGGGCACTCCCCACTCCTGGTCGTGGTAGGCGATATCCAGGGATGATCCGCCCTCGGCCCATTGGCAGCGTTTCATGTGCAGTTCCCCATGTCGCGTTCGTGATGAAGCGGCTGTTCAACCGCCGGCCTTGCGCGCGGCGAATCCCCGTGTAACCAACGCCTCGACCACCCGGTCGCGCTGGTCGCCCTGGATCTCGACGGCGCCGTCCTTCACCGTACCGCCCGTGCCGCACAAACGCTTCAGCTCCCGGGCCAGGTCGTCCAGCTGTCCGGCGTCCAGGGGCAGGCCCCGCACCACGGTGACGGCCTTGCCGCGGCGGCCGCGGGTCTCCCGGAACACCCGCACCCGACCATCGCCCACGGGGGCGGCCTCACGCCGACAGGTGCAGGCATCCTGCAGTTGTCCACAAGCAGGACAGGTAGTAGCGCCGTCACTGGACCAGACCAGGTCGCGGGACCGGGGGATCATGGTGCCCGCCCGCTTGCCAGGAACATGCTGCGCACGAAAACGGCGCCGTTCGATACCACCAGGCGGTTCGGTCCTTCGGACCGGATGTGGATGGTCCGTTCGCCCAGGAGGCGCAAGCCGCCATCCTCCTCCTCCACCGCTTCGAAGGAATCGAATCCCCGCGGCGTCCCCAGCATCACCCGGTACCCGGCGCGCCGGGGCGTGATGTCCAGCAGCCGGTCACCGCCGGCTTCCCGCCAGCGGCCGACCAGCGGTCCGGACGCCCGCATGTAGGCGCGCCGCGCCCCTGCTCCCCAGGTCAGGACCAGGCTCCTGTCCGAAACGGAGTCTATGGCGTAGGTCATGGCCTCCGGCTCGGGATAGCGCAGAGTGGACGACCAGATACGCAGCGAGTCGGCGCCCACCCTTTCCCAGCGGTCGCCGTTGATGCTGAACATGTTCACGAACCGCACCGCCCCGTCGGCCTCGAACTGGTAGCCCTGGAAGCCGGGCTGGCCGTCGATGGGCTGCAGCCACACGCCCACCAGGGGGTCCGCCGGGCGCGTGTCACCGGGAGCGGCCGACTGCTCCTCTATCTGCTCGCCGCAACCGACCAGCAGCACCGTCATCAGCAGTATCAATCCACGTTGCACGACTTCTCCCCGGTCCTCGCGATGTGGTTCATCTCGTCCTCCACAGGTGCGGGATCCTAGCATATCTGAACGGTATTTGCCCCGCCCTGCTCCAACTCCCATTATTGCGGGGTCTGCGGTCGGCACGTCGCCGACCCCGGTCCCGGCGACCGATCATCGAAGGCCCGTTCCAGACGGTGAAGATCATGCTCAGCAACCTGATCGTCCGGCTCATGCCCCTGGTGCCCAAGCCCATCATCCGCAGCATCTCGCGGCGCTACATCGCAGGCGATCTGCTGGACGACGCCATCGCCACCGCCCGGCGACTGCACGACAACGAGGGCGCCCGCACCACCATCGACGTGTTGGGCGAATTCGTGGACAACCGCGAGCGCGCCGCGAAGGAGGCCGGGGACAGCCGTCAGGTTCTGGACGCCATCGCCGCCCACGAGATGGCGGGTTTCGCCGGCCTGAGTGTCAAACCCACCAGCCTGGGCCTGGGCATCGACACCGAATTCGCCTACGCCAACATCCACGCCCTGGCCACCCGGGCCCACGAGCTGGGCATCTTCATGCGCATCGACATGGAGAACACACCCTACACGGACAAGACCCTGGATGTGTATCGCCGCCTGCGCGCCGACGGCTTCGATAGCGTCGGCCTGGTGCTGCAGTCCATGCTGCGGCGCACCGAGCAGGATATCCGCGACCTGGTGGAATACGAGCCCACCATTCGCCTGTGCAAGGGCATCTACCGCGAGCCCGAGGATCTGGCCTGGCAGGGACGCGAGGAAATCCGTGACGCCTTCCAGCGCCAACTGCGCCTGATGGTGGAGAATGGCATGTACGCGGCCATCGCCACCCACGACGAACCGCTGATCATCGACGCCTACGAAGTCATCAAGGCCCACGGCCTGGGCCCGGACGACTACGAGTTCCAGATGCTGTTGGGTGTGCAGGAAAAGCTGCGCCGCCGGATCCTGGACCAGGGACACAACCTGAGGGTGTACGTCCCTTTCGGCGAGGACTGGTACGGCTACTCGTCGCGGCGGCTGAAGGAAAACCCGGCCATGGCGGGGATGATCGCCAAGGCCGTGCTCACCGGCAGATAGACCGCTTCAATTCCTGATCAGCATCACCAGCCCGGTGATCAGCAGCAGGACCCCCATCCCCTGCATCACCCGCGACAGGGTGCCGTCGGCGAATCGCGTGCGGAAGCGATCGAGCAGCAGCAACAGCACCGTAAACCACCCCATGATCCCCAGAGCGACACCCAGCGAGAACGAACCCGGTGGTCCGGTGAAGGGGTCGTAGCCCAGGGAATAGACCACCGCGATCAGCGCCAGCCAGTTCAGGGGGATGGAGATGTTGCCGGCCACGAGGGTGAACCCCAGACCGAATTCCCGCGTGACGGGCAGGGCGGTATCGTCACCACCGGCGTCGGGCAGCCGGTTCTTCAGGCGCAGAAAGTACACACCCAACGCCATGAGGATCAAGCCACCCACTAACTCGGCCGCGTCCGCCACCGCCGGCCAGCGGGCGATCACCTGACCCGCCCCGTAGCGCGCCACCGCGCACCATAGTCCCTCGGCCACAGCGGCCCCTGCCGACAGCACCAACCCGTCCCGCAGACGACCGGCCAGTCCCCGCTGGAAGACGAAGATCGACACCGCGCCGGCCACCGGCATGGAGCCGACCCAGCCCAGGATGAAACCGATGCCCAGGGAACCCATCATGTGCTGCTGAAGGTACGGCGGGCGTCTTCCAGGTCCTGCACCGTATCGATTTCCAGGCACAGCAGGGATCCCAGATCCACCGGGACGATGTCGTGGCCGGAATTAGCCAGTTCGGTGAAAGCCTCTTCGTAGTACTCGTTTATGTACCCGTCGGTCCTCATACGGCGCTGCAGAATGCCGTGCAGTGCTGCGGTAAATGCCGCCGAGAAGACCTCCAACCCCACCGATTCACCGGCAGCATCCGCCACGGGCATCTCCTTGGTCAGTGCGGTGACCAGCCCCCGCTCGTCCAGCCGCACCTTCATCTCCTCGTCGCCCACACTGCCGGTGGTGCGCAGACCCAGCCGGTTGGGCGCCGGATGGTCCAGGACCGCGTCGTACACGCCGGGCTCGCAGACGATGTCGCTGTCCATCAGGAATATCGACTCGTCGCCGCGGCAGTCGGCCAGCATCAGGGACCAGGCGTTGTTGGTGGTGGCATAGTCATAGTTACGAACGAAGGTGAAGTCGAGGTCGGGGAAGCCGGTGGTCAGGGCGTCGCGGATCATGTCGCCGCAGAAACCGTCCACCACCGTGAACCGGGTGATGCCGCGCTCTGACAACAGACGCACCGCACGGGCCAGGATGGTCTCGTCACCCACCGACAGCAGGCACTTGGGGCAATGGTC
>QNDV01000394.1 GCA_003646045.1 bacterium | reverse complement strand
CGGGGGCGGGACTACGGCGACAAATGTTGCCGCGTCTCGTCCCCGTTTTTAACGAAACTGGAGACATTGGCCACCTTCACCCACCCGTCGCCGTGGTTCTCGTAGGTCATGATTCCGGCGTAGATGAATGACCGCTCCCGACGGCCGCCCTGGCCATCAGGCTCCGTGCGCTCCACAGCCGTGCGCGAGATGACCCAGCCCATGGTCCCATCGTCCGAGACCTCCACATGTGGGACCATCAGGTCCTCGTAACGCGAGTATTCGGCGCCCTCGAGGTAGCCGGTGAAGAACTGCCGCACCTGGTCGCGGGACTGGTGGAATACATTGCCGTCGCCGGCGACGATCATGTCGTCGGGGATGGTGATCAGCAGGGCGTCCACATTCCCCTCGACATGGGCCTGGATGTCCTGCCGGTGGATCCGCAGCAGGGCGACTTTCTCGTCATCCACGTCGGTGGGGCGTTGTGGCGCGCAGGCGGTCAGCAGCAGCAGGCTCAGCAGGAAACACGATTTGCGGGTCATTGCTCATCCCTCCCGGAAGTCTGGTGTGACCAGAACGGTGTGACCAGAACTTGCCCCAATACCCCCAACCGTGCAACTTTCTTCCATCTATTGTGCATGATGGCCCGGTTCCGTCGATCCGCGCCAACTGGAAAATCTCAGCACCGGAGGTCCCTTGTGAAACGCCTCGTATGCCTGTTCAGCCTGCTCTGCCTGCTCGTTTCCGTTGGCGCTGCCCTTGCTGCCGACGATGCGGCCCCCGGTTGGGTCCTGCGCTACGCCGATATCGGCGGCGGCAACATCGTCTTCACCTACGAGGATGACCTGTGGCTGGTGCCCGATACCGGTGGCCCCGCCCGCCGCATCACTTCCCACGAGGGTGTCGAGCAATTCGCCAAGATCTCGCCCGACGGCACCAAGCTGGCCTTCACTGCGAGTTATGACGGGGGAGCCGACATCTACGTCATGGATATCATGGGTGGCGTGCCCCGGCGGCTGACCTGGCATCCTTCCTACGACGTCATGCTGGACTGGTGTCCCGACGGCACGGGTGTGGTCTTCACGGCCAATCGCGAGGCCCCGGGTTACAGCAACGAACTCTACAAGATGCCCCTGGACGGCAGCCTGGCCATGAAGCTGCCGGTGGACCGCGGCTCGCTGGCGTCGGTGGCGCCGGACCACAGTGGCGTGGCCTACAACCGCTATGGCCGCCACATGCGCACCTGGAAGCGCTACGAGGGCGGCAACGCCCAGGATATCTGGGTCAAGGACTTCGCCTCCGATACCATCAGCCGGATCACGGACTGGGCGGGCAGCGACCAGTTCCCCATGTGGGCGGCCGACGGCATCTACTTCAACAGCGACCGCGAGGACGGCACGCTGAACATCTACCGCTATGATCCCGCTTCGCAGCAAACCACCCGCCTGACGGCCTTCAAGGACTACGACGTGAAGTTTCCCTCCCTGGGCGGCGACCGCATCGTCTTCCAGTACGGCAGCGGATTGAGCGTGCTGGACCTGGCCTCGGGATCGGTAACCGCGGTGGATATCACCATCCCCAGCGACCGGCGCCACCTGCGTACGGAGCTGATCACGCCTGCGCCTCGTGTCGGCTCGTTCGGCCTGTCTCCCGCCGGCGAGCGCGTGCTGATCGAGGCCCGCGGCGAGATCCTGAACCTGCCCGCCGACGAGGGTGACGCCCTGAATCTCACCAACAGTTCGGGCAGCCGCGAGAAGAACGCGGTCTGGAGTCCGGACGGTCGCTGGATCGCCCTGGTCAGTGACCGTGCGGGCGAGGAGCAGGTCTACCTGGTGGACCAGAGCGGCGAGGGCGAATGGAAGCAGCTCACCGAGGGCACCCACGGTTTCATCCGCCATCTGGCGTGGTCGCCCGACAGCGAACACCTGGTGTTCTCGGACAAGTTCATGAAGTTGTATTTGGTGGATGCCGACGGCGGCGAGCAGGAGATCGCCCACAGCGACCATGACGATGCCTGGGAGCGCTGGGGGATCATGGAATACGTCTGGAGTCCGGACAGCCGCTGGCTGGCCTACACCGCCCAGACCGCCAACATGAACGAGACCATCTGGCTGCGCGACATGAAGAGCGGCGACACCCACCGCCTGACGGGCGACATGTACCAGGACTGGTCACCGTCGTTCTCACCCGATGGCAAGTACCTGTACTTCCTGTCCAATCGCACTTTCGAGCCCATCATGGGGCGGCAGGACCAGACCCACGTGTTCCTGAAGATAGCCCGGCCCTACATGTTCCTGCTGCAGGACGGTAACCGCTCGCCCTTCCACAAGGACGACGTGACGGTGGCCGTGGACGGTGACAAGGAAGACGACAAGGACGACAAGAAGGACGACAAGAAGGACAAGGACGCAGCGACAATCATCGACCTCGACGGCCTGACCGACCGGGTGCTGGCCTGCGACGGCTTCGAGCCCGACAACTACTTCCGCCTCGAGGCGACGGACGACGGTCTGCTGGTGCTGCGCAAGCCCGAGCCCGAGTTCATCAAGTACCAGCATGTGGATGATCACACCGGCGGCGGCCTGGACCTGTTGGGGTGGCAGTTGGATGACGCCGAAATCACCGACCTCGTGGAAGGTGTCGCCAACTATCACCTGAGCGCCGACGGCAAGCAGATGATCTATCGGGCCGGTGCCGGCTACGCCGTGGTGGAGGCGGGTAAACCCGCCAAGAAGGGTGACGGCGAGGTGGATCTGGGCGCGGTGAAGCTGCGCATCGACCGCACCGCCGAGTTCCCCCAGATCTTCGCCGAGGCCTGGCGCGTGCAGCGTGACTGGTTCTACGACCGGAACATGCACGGCGTGGACTGGCAGGGCATGTACGACAAGTACGCGCCCTTCGTGGCCGGTTGCGGCACGCGCGGCGACCTGAACTATCTCATCGGCGAGATGATCGCCGAGCTCAACATCGGGCACACCTACATCTACGGCGGCGACCGCGAGGATACCGGCACCCGGGTGCGTACCGGCCTGCTGGGTTGCGGTTTCGCCCGGGCCGAGGACGAGGATTACTACCGCATCGTGGATATCGTGGACGGCGTGTCCTGGGACCCGACATACCGCTCGCCCCTGCAGGAGCCGGGAGTGGCCGTGGCCGAGGGTGACTGGCTCATCGCCATCGACGGTATCGAGATCAGGGGCGACGACAACATCTATCGCTATCTCGAGGACAAGGCCGGCGCCATGGTCAGCCTCACCACCAATGACAAGCCCCAGGCCAAGGGCGCCGTCACCGTGCGCGTGCGGACCCTGCGCGGCGATTATGGACTGCGCTACCGGGCCTGGGTGGACGCCAATCTGAGCCATGTCACCGAGCATTCGGGTGGCGATGTGGGCTATGTCCACCTGCCCAACATGGGCGAGCCCGGGCTCACCGAGTTCGGCCGCACCTGGTATCCGCAGACGGGCAAGCGGGCCATGATCATCGACGACCGCTACAACGGCGGCGGTTTCGTCGGCGACATGATCATCGACCGGCT
>QNDV01000393.1 GCA_003646045.1 bacterium | reverse complement strand
ACAACAGTGCGACGCCCGACCAGGGTAAACGCGACGTGCAGTTGGAAGAACAATGGCGCGTCGGTGGTGAGGACGGGGAGGATTTCTTCGGCCTGATCACCCAACTGGTGGTGGCCGACGACGGCACCATCTACCTGTTGGACACGCGGTTGGGCGAGGTGCCGGTGTACTCCACCGATGGTGAGCGCATCGACACCCTGAGCCGCGAGGGTGACGGGCCGGGGGAAACACGCTTCCCGGTGCACATCCTGTTTATGCCCGACGGCAGCCTGGGCATCGCCCAGACCTTTCCGGGCCGCATCGTGACCGTGGGCCTGGACGGCACACCCGCGGGCAATATCGAGTTCGGCGACAAGACCGAGGGCGGCTTCCTGCGCCTGCTGGATTGCGCCACCCAGAATGACCGACTGGTGATTTCGGGAGAGAAAATCTCGCAGAACCCCCCCACGGGTCAGGTGCGCACCAGCTTTGCCGCCGCCTACGGTGTGGATGGCCAGGAGCAGATTGTCTACGAGTCCTACACGCGCGAGCTGGACTTCACCAAGTTCCACTGGGCCGAAGACGAGATCCAGCAGGTCGACTTCCGCAAGATGGCCGTGGGCCGCGACAACCGCGTTTACGTGGCAGGCGAGCGCAACCGATACATCGTGCGGGTGTACCAGCCTGACGGCACCCTGGATCGGATCATCACCCGCGAGTACGCCCACCGTGAGCGTACCCAGGAGGAGATCGACCGTATCGAGACCACTCTGGAAGTGCAGTTGGCTCAGTTGCCCGGCGCCACCTGGGATATTTCCAAAACCGAGCCGGACATCAGTACGGTGAAGATTGGTCCCGACGGCAACCTGTGGGTGGAGTGCAGCATGGGTGGTATCGAGCAGCCAGAGGGTGTGTTCTACACCTGGGACGTGTTCAGCCCCGATGGGCATTTCATCGAGCAGGTGGCGGCCCATTGCGAAGGTGACGGCGACGAGGACCTGATGCTGTGGACCAAGACGTCCGCCATCCAGATCACCGGCTTCAAGAGTGCGCTCCAGTCCCTGCAGGGCGGCGGCGGCGCGGCGGAGGAAGAGGACGAGGAAGCGGAGCCCATGGAAGTCATCTACTACCAGGTGTCCGGTAGCTGATAGTCAAGCAGCACAGTGAGTTGGCGGCCGGGGTGGTGATCCCCGGCCGCTTTTTTCGGGACGAGGAATTTGCCCTGGCAGGTCCGTGAGTGCTGATTTGTGATTCGCCGTGGCCTGTACCCGAAGATCCAGCGAAGGGACCGACATCGTGGCTGATCTGATCAAACCTCACGGCAGTGACCAGTTGAGGCCCCTGCTGCTGGAGGGTGGGGCCCTGCAGGCGGAGATCGATCGCGCCGGCAGTCTGCCGAGGGTGACTATTTCCAGTCGTGAAACCGGCGATCTGATCATGCTCGGTATCGGCGGCTTCACGCCCCTGACCGGGTTCATGGGCGAGGCCGACTGGCGGGGCGTGTGTGAAGACATGCAGCTGGCCAACGGAGTGTTCTGGCCTGTCCCCATCACCCTGAGCGTGGACCAGGACTTGGCCGATGAACTGGGCGACGACGCCGAGATCGCCCTGGTGGCTCCCGACGGTCAATTGATGGCCACGATGAAGGTGCAGCAGAAGTACACCATCGACCGCGCCTTCGAGTGCGAGCACGTCTTCAGGACCACCGACGAGGCCCATCCAGGGGTGAAGGTGGTCATGGGTCAGAAGGCGGTTAACCTGGGCGGCCCGGTCAGGGTACTCAGCGAGGGTATTTTTCCCACCGAGTTTGCGGGTATCTACCAGCGCCCCACCGAGAGCCGCGCCGTGTTCGCCGAACGGGGTTGGAAGACCATCGCCGCGCTGCAGCTGCGCAACCCCATGCATCGCAGCCACGAGTACCTGGCCAAGATCGCGTTGGAGACCCTGGACGGTCTTTACATACACCAACTGGTGGGCGGTCTGAAGCCCGGCGACATTCCCGCCGACGTGCGGGTGAAGTGCATCGACGCCCTGGTGGAGAACTACTTCCTGAAGGAGAGCGTCCTGCAGGGCGGCTACCCCCTGGATATGCGTTACGCCGGTCCGCGGGAGGGCCTGTTGCACGGCGTGTTCCGGCAGAACTTTGGCTGCACCCACATGATCATCGGCCGCGACCACGCCGGTGTGGGCGACTACTACGGCCCTTTCGACGCGCAGCAGATCTGGACCGAGATTGCGGACGACGCCCTGGAAATCGAAATGGTGCCCATCGACTGGACTTTCTGGTGCTACAAATGCGGCGGCATGATCAGCATGCGCACCTGTCCCCACGGCAAGGACGACCGACTTTTCCTGAGCGGCACCGCGTTGCGCAAGGCCCTGAGCGAGGGCAGCGACGTGCCCGACGAATTCTCGCGCCCGGAGGTCCTGAAGATTCTGCGCGAGTACTACGCATCCCTGAGCGACGAGGCCAATGTCGAGGTCAAGCTTCATAGCAAGGCAACAGGCAAGGACTCGAAGTAGCGACAACACGCACGACAACTGCTCAGGCGAGAGGAGCGGCCCGGGATCCCTGTGATCCCGGGTCGTTTCGTTGGGCTACGCCGCCATCGACCTGAGCCGGCAGCGGCGCGATTCGTGATCGAGGCCCCCGGGGCCCCTGCGGTTTGCGGGGCCAAAGCCGGACCGGGAGGCGCCGATGAGTGAACCCAGACTGCTCGACAGAGTCCGTACAGCCATTCGTACCCGCCATTACAGCCGTCGCACGGAGAAGGCGTACACCAGCTGGGTGCGCAGATTCGTGCTGTACCACGACAAGCGACACCCCGGAGAAATGGGTGAAGCCGAGGTGACGGCCTATCTGAGTCATCTGGCCACCGAACGCCGGGTGGCTGCCTCTACCCAGAACCAGGCGCTGAGTGCCCTGCTTTTCCTGTACCGGGAAGTGCTGGGCATCGATCTGCCGTGGCTGGACGATGTAGTGCGGGCCAAGGAGACGGTCCGCGTTCCCATCGTGCTCAGCGTATACGAGGTGCAGGCGATGCTGGCGGAGATGACAGGTGTGAACTGGCTCGTGGCGTCGCTGCTCTACGGTGCGGGACTGCGATTGCTCGAGGCGCTGCGCCTGCGGACCCAGGACCTGGACTTCGGACGGGGCGAGATAACCGTGCGCCGCGGCAAGGGCGGCAAGGACCGCCGGACGATGCTGCCCAAAGCGGTGCAACCACCGCTGATGGCTCACCTGGACAAGGCCCGTGACCAGCACCGGACAGATCTGAGGCATGGTCGCGGCGCGGTGGCGTTGCCTGACGCCATGGAGCGCAAGTCCTCCGGTGCGGCCAGGGAATGGACCTGGCAGTGGGTCTTCCCCGCCTCGCGGTTCTACAAAGTCCCCGAGACCGGCGAACGGCGCCGTCACCACCATCACGAATCAGCGGTCCAGCGGGCAGTCCGTGAAGCCGTACTCAGAGCCGGTATCCCGAAGCGGGCTACCTGCCACACATTGCGCCACTCATTCGCTACCCACCTGCTGGAGCGTGGATATGACATT
>QNDV01000392.1 GCA_003646045.1 bacterium | reverse complement strand
CCAACAGTGACCCACGTGCGCGTGCGGCCGCGGGGACGCATGCGCCAACGCACGGCCGCTGGACCGTCGAGCTTCAGTCTGGCTTTCCGGATAAGAGTGGAATAGTGCTCTGTCAATCCAATATTGTGGGCTTAGCAAGCCCACGAGCGATCATATGCTGCGTTACACTCGCTTGAATTAGCTACGGCTAGTCCTGCTCTCGTGAGCCTTGCCTCTGACCGCCCATGACCTCGCTAAGCCCACAATATTGGATTGACAGAACACTAGTCAGTCGCAGGGACGTGCGGTGTAACCGCTTCGACCAGGCTGGCGGGCAGGCTGCCGTCGGCCCCCACCCCCGTGGTAATAACCGACGCCAGGGCCGCCGCCATTACCTGGTGCCCGGCATCCGTCAGATGGATACCGTCGCGCATGAGCAGTGGACCCAATGAGCCCACCTTGGCGAACAGCCGGTCGGCCGCCAGCAGTGCGGCGCCACCCTGCCTGGCCCGGTCCGCGGTGATCTCCAGGTACTCGCGGTGCATCAGGGTGGGATTCTCGCCGGGCAGGATATAGCGGGTTTGTACCAGGTGTTGGGCCGCTTCGCGGGTCAGGTGGTGGGGCGCGGCTATGACCAGAACACCGATGTCACGCTCCGCACAGGTCGCGATGATGGCATCCAGGTTGTCGGCGAACTGGTCGACCGGAACACGCACCGGCGGCTTCTCGGGGGCCCGCCACAGCAGGGACAACAGTCGCAACCGCGATGCGGAACGCGAAGCGGCATACTGCCGATCCGTCCTGCCGGTAGCCCGCCAGTGGTCATTCCAGCCGAAGTAGACCACCACCAGATCCGGCTCCAGGTCCAGCAACTGGGTGTGCAACCAGGCCAGCCCCTGATAGGTGGTGTAGCCGGGCACGCTGGCATTGAGCACCTCGTAGCCCTGGCCCGCCAAACGTTGCTCGAGCAGCGCCGAATACGGCAGCACTCCCATGGAGAGACGCGAACACGAGTCGCCCAGCACCAGGATCCGCTGGGCGGCGCGGCGCGGTGGTGGCGGCAGGTCCGGGTGAACGGCCTTGATGGTCCGATCCACCTCGTTCGCGCGCAGGGGCAGTTTCCAGAAGAGATCGGCATCCGGCAGGAAGCGACCCTGCTCCAGGGCCGACCTGGTATTCATGCCAAAACCCATCTCCGGCGTGACTGTGCCCCAGCCCACGAGACGCAGGCCGACTTCGGCCACCACCAGGGTCAGAACCACGCTGATTGACGCCAGTATGATCCTGCGAACGGTGTCGGTCACGGAAGTCCTCATCTCGATTGGCTGGTCCAGCGCCTCGGTGGGCGCTGCCCGGTCATCATCCGGGCTAGATCAGGTGCCGCCCACCGTTGACACACAGCGTCTGTCCGGTCATGGCGGGATTTTCCAACAGGAACAACATGGCATGGGTCACTTCGGCCGTGGTATCGAAGCGCTCGGTGGGAATGGCTCCGCGCATGGTGTGATCATATTCCTCGGCAGCCGAGACTTCCGGCGGCAGGATGGCGCCCAGAGCCAGCTCGTTCACCCTGATCCGCGGCGCCAGGGCCAGGGCCAGACTCTGGGTCAGGCCGTGCAGTCCCACCTTGCTGACGGTGTAGGGGAAATTGTCCGCGCCGGGCCGGAAGATCCGATCGTCGTTCAGGTTCAGCACGTCGCCGAAGGACTTTGGCGGCAATTGGCGCGCCATGCCCCGGGCCAGCAGGGCCGGCGCCCGCAGGTTCACCGCCAGGTTGCGGTCCCAGTCCTCCACCGAGGTGTTCATGAGATTCAGGTTCTCGAAAACCGAGGCGTTGTTCACCAGGATGTCGACGGGCTGGCCCGCCGCCGCCGTGGCGTCCTCCATCAACTGCAGGGTCTGTTCGTGGTTGGCCAGATTACCCCGGACCAGGCCGGCCTTGCCGCCGGCCCCGGTGATGGTCGCGACGGTATCGCGGGCCTCATCCTCGGCGCTGCGGTAATGCACCACCACCAAGGCCCCCGCTTCGCCCAGGGCCAGGGAGAGGGCACGCCCGATACGCTTGGCGCCGCCGGTGACCAGGGCACAGCGTCCGGTCAGGGTGCGACGGCTGCTGCCGGCTCCCGGAGCGGTGGGTCTCGGTTCTTCGTGGGTCATGCCAGCTCCTTGTTTTGGACTAGGTCTCCGCGCGCAGGTTCACCACCATGGCCCCGGGACCACCCCAGCGCGCCGGCGCCTCGCGCCAGCCTGTCACCAGGCCCGGATGATCATCGCACCATTGCCGTACCGCCGGCCCGATCACTCCCACTCCGCCGGGGGAGTTGGTACCGCGACCGTGGACCACCAGCACCTCACCGGTGCCCGCGTGGGCGTGGGCCGCCAGTTGCATGGCCAGGCGGTCGATAGCCTCCTCCAGCCGCAGCTTACGCAGCATGATGGTCGGCGGCGCACCGAGTTTGTAGGCATCAGGTTCGTCGACGGCCTGTTCCTCCCGACCCGCGTAGCGGATGGAGCGTCTCAGGCCCCGGCGCCCCGAAGCATCCTTGCCTTTCTTGCGTCCCATGCCGCCCCGCCCTGTCCGGAAGTTGGCCAACCTTCATTCAGATGCGCAGCCGCGCCACCGTTGCTCCCCACGAACCGCCGTCGGTCGGGTGTCCGAAGCTCTCCACGTGTGGATGCTTCTGCAAGATACCCTGAACAATGGTTCGCAGCACACCCTGGCCCTTGCCGTGGATGATGCGCACCTCGCTGATGCCGGCGGCCCGGCACTCCTGCAGCCAGGCCGGGACCAGTTCCTTGACCTCTCCCGGCGCAAACATGCAGATCCAGGATCCCGTCAATGGGCAGGGGAACCGGCTCGTGCTCCGGGATCTCGGTCACTGTTGCCTCCGCTGGGACGGGGATTGGCGGAAGTCTACCGCGCCGCGGCCGGCTGCGCACCAGCTTTGTCGACCGGGTTTCTTCGCAGTCGATAGCGGGCCACCAGGAAGTAGATGGTCCCGGCAAGGACAAACACGGCAGGTAGCCACCAGTACCCACCCCGCGCTGCCAGACGCCAGGCCAGGCTGCTCCCCACCAGGAGCATGAAGCAGCCCTGCAGCAGGCCGTAGGTAAGCAGAATTCGCCTGGCTACGGGCGTATCCCCCGGAAGCGGTGGACGATCCAGATCGCCCAGCCCACTCAAATCGGACAGGAACCAGAAACCGTCCGAGCGGATGAAGGGCAACAGGCTCCAGAGCACGGCGGCCAGGGCGGCGGTGGCGGCCAGGGAGGCAGCCGGCCAAAGGTACCAACGTCCCGTGACTGCCAGGATACCCGCCAGCCCCAGCTGCACCGCCGGTCCGGCCAGGTCCACCTTCAGCCGGTCACCGCGGGGCAAGAGAGCTACCGGAGTGACATCGCACCACAACACCGGCATCACGAAGACCACACCCATCCCCACCGGTCCCGGCGGATAGCCACCGCGCAACAAGGCGGCGGCGTGGGTCAGTTCGTGAACCATGGTGGTGACCAGCAGCAGACCGGCGGTAGTGGCGATGGTTGCGAAGTCGAT
>QNDV01000391.1 GCA_003646045.1 bacterium | reverse complement strand
CGGGTCGACACCACCCGTACGGTGGAGTTTGCCGGTGTTGCCTACGAGGCCCTGACCAGCGAAGTGACCGGGGGCGAGTACGTCCGCTTCCTGGACCAGCCCGAGATGTTCGAATTGGAGTGGTGGGACACGCTGCGGCCCGGTGTTACCGCCCAGCTGCCCGAGGCCTACCTCGTGCCCCCGGAGTGGACGGATGTCCTGCGGCGCCTGGACGACCATGGCGTGACCTATCGCCGTCTGGCGGCTTCCGTCGAACTGGAAGTGCGCACCTGGCGCTTCAGCGATGCCCAGTGGGGACAACAGCCATACGAGGGTCATCACACTGTCGAGTTCGAGTCGGAATCCTTCACCGAGACGCGACTTTTCCCGGCCGGCACCGCGGTGGTGGACCTGAACCAGCGCACCGCCCGGGTTGCCGCCCACCTGCTGGAGCCGCGGGCTCCTGACTCCCTGGTCCAGTGGGGCCTCTTCGACGCGATCTTCAGCCGTGTGGAATACGTGGAGTCCTATGTCATAGAGGCCATGATCCCGCAGCTCCTGGCTGACAACCCGCAATGGGCAGCCGAACTGGAAGAGGCCAAGGCGGCCGATCCCGAGTTCGCCGCCGATCCCTGGGCGATTCGCTACTGGTTCTACGAACGCACCCCCTGGTACGACCAGAGGGTGAATATCTATCCCGTGGGATATCTCGATGACCGCGCGGATGTGGATTCGTTGCCGCTGAAATAGGGGGCCGTTGCCGGCCCCCCGGCAATAATCAGGTCGCGTTGGTCCGCCGTCGCGCCATGATCAGCAGGATCACGCCACCGGCGAGGGCGATCAGCAGGCCTGCCCAGAAGAAGTCCGCCGCCAGCACCGCTACCACGAAAGTGGCAGCCAGCACCAGTCCCACCACCGCCAGCTGCCATTGGAAGTGGATACCCGCCAGTACGCAGGCCACTGCCAGCAATAGCAGGGAGCACAGGGCCGCCAGGGACGGGTCCAGTTTCAGTCCCCACTGCATGAGGAATACCAGGCTGACTCCCACCAGCGCCGTCAACCAGTGCAGGCCTTCCTGCCGCAGGAGGTGCTGAGCCGACAGGCCGCGCTCGGCAGCCGGCTTCCAGGACAGGCTGATGCTGGAGATACCGAAGACCGCCGTCATGATCAGCCAGTACCACACGCCGTAGTCCGGCTTGAAATCCATGATGGCGATACCGCCGATGGACAGGACGATCAGTCCCACGTAGATCCAAAGTCGCATGTTTTTCCTCCGGGCTCAGTCCCTGGTCAGTTTGCGGTACTTGATGCGGTGCGGCTGGTTCGCGTCCTCGCCCAGGCGCCGCTTACGGTCGGTTTCGTATTCGGAATAACTGCCCTCGTACCAGAATACATTGCTGTCACCCTCGAAGGCCAGGGTGTGGGTGCAGATGCGGTCCAGGAACCAGCGGTCGTGACTGACCACCACCAGGCAGCCGCCAAATTCCACCAGTGCGTCCTCCAGGGCCCGCAGGGTGTCCACATCCAGATCGTTGGTGGGCTCATCCAGCAGAATGAGGTTGGCGCCGCTCTTGAGCAGCCGGGCCAGATGCACCCGGTTGCGCTCGCCGCCCGACAGCGTGCCCACCTTGCGCTGTTGCTCGTGGCCCTTGAAGTTGAAACCCGAACAGTAGGCGCGGCTGTTGACCATCACCCCGCCCAGGTCCAGCTCCTCGGCGCCGCCGGAGATGTTCTCGTAAACCGTCATCTCGGCGTCCAGGTCGTCGCGGGACTGGTCCACGTAGGCGATTTGCACTTTATCGCCGATGTTCAGGGAGCCGGCGTCGGGCTGTTCCTGCTCAGTGATCAGGCGCATGAGGGTGGTCTTGCCGGCGCCGTTGGGGCCCACCACGCCCACGATACCGCCCCGGGGCAGGTCGAAGCTGAGGTCATCGAACAGTAGCTTGTCGCCGTAGGCCTTGGTTACGCCCTCGGCCTTGACCACCACGTTGCCCAGCTTCTCGCCCACCGGGATGCGAATCTGGGAGGTGGAGCGGCGCAGCTCCCTTTCCTCGCTGACCAGGTCCTCGTAACGGGTCACGCGGGCCTTGCTCTTCTTCTGACGCGCCTTCTGGGAGGCGTTGACCCACTCCAGTTCCCGCTGGAGGGTCTTGAGCCGCTTGCTCTCCTTCTTGTCCTGGGCCAGCAGCTTGGCCTGTTTCTGCTCCAGCCACGAGGAGTAGTTGCCCTCCCAGGGGATACCCTGGCCCTGATCCAGTTCCAGGATCCAGCCGGTGACGTTGTCCAGGAAGTAGCGGTCGTGGGTGACCAGCACCACGGTGCCGGCGTACTCGCGCAGATGACGTTCCAGCCAGGACACAGATTCGGCGTCCAGGTGGTTGGTGGGCTCGTCCAGCAACAGCAGGTCGGGCTTTTCCAACAGCAGACGGCACAGGGCGACGCGGCGCACCTCGCCGCCGGACAGGGTGGACACCTCCGTATCGCCGGGGGGACAGCGCAGGGCGTCCATGGCGATGTCGAGGTGGCGGTCCAGATCCCAGCCGTCGGCGGTATCGATCTCCGTCTGCAGGTTACCCATCTCCTCCATGAGCTTGTTCATGGCGTCGTCGTCCATGGGTTCGCACATGGCCACGGAGATCTCGTTGAAGCGGTCCACCTTGGTCTTGATGTCGCTCAGGGCCATCTCCACGTTGCCCTTTACGTCCAGTTCCAGGTCCAGCTGCGGTTCCTGGGGCAGGTAACCCACCTTGATCGAGGGGTCGGGCCGGGCCTCGCCGATGAAGTCGTCATCCACGCCGGCCATGATCTTCAGCAGGGACGACTTGCCCGAGCCGTTCAGGCCGATGACGCCGATCTTGGCGCCGGGGTAGAAGGACAGCCAGATGCCTTTGAGGATCTCGCGTCCAGGGGGTACGACCTTCTTCAGGCCCTGCATGGTGAATATGTACTGTTCAGCCATCGACTCGTCCTCTGGGTTGCCGGGATTGGGTATTCACGCGCTCATGTTTCGCGCCTATAGTCGTGGCATAGGTTGCCGGCGGCAACCGGGATCTGGTGAGAATAGCGCAGCGAGCCGCGGGGTAGGACCCGGGCGACCCTCGACAGACACTTCAATCCAAGCGAGGAATCCATGGCTGGAAGCGGCAAGAAGTGGCTGGCCGGCTGCGGCATCGGCTGCGGTCTGATGATCCTGATCGCCGGCGGCATCGGCACCTGCGGCTACTTCAGCGTGAAGAAGATCTCCGACCGGGCCGAGAGCCTGGACGAGGGATTCACTACCCTGCGCGAGAGCTACGGCGCACCCGGCGCGTTCGTGCCCGCGGCCGACGGCGCCATCCCGGCCGCCCGGGTCGAACTGTTCCTGTCCGTGCGCCAGGACATGCGGGCCACCCGCGACGGTCTGGCCGAGGTGTTGACGGAGCTGGACGCGGACGTGAGCGGTCCCGGCGGTGTCATTGCCAAGATCCGTGGGGGCATATCCCTTATCCCGCGCATGTTCGACTTCATCGACGCCCGCAACACCGTACTCGCCGAGCGGGGTATGGGGCTGGGGGAATACCTGCATATCT
>QNDV01000390.1 GCA_003646045.1 bacterium | reverse complement strand
GGTGGTGTCGCCCATTGCAACGGTTGCCACACGATGCACAACAGCCAGGACGGTACCCTGGTCGATCCCGACAGCCCCAACGGCAACCCCTGGCTGCTGGTGGACGCCTCGCCCAGTGACGTCTGCATCGTCTGCCACGACCACATCGAGCATACCGTGGGTAGTGATCCCCTCGCCCCGCCGCCGCTCAAGGGCGCCGGCAACTTCGTGTACCTGTTCGAGGACAACCTCAATGACGGGCACAACGGTGCGCTGAACCCGATTCCGGGCGACGCCGCCGGTCACAACCTCAACGCCCCGGGCGCCGGCCTGGCCACTGACGCGACCCTTACCGCCGCGCCGGGTGGAACGTTCCCCGCCAGTGTCATGAGCTGCACGAGCTGCCACGATCCCCATGGCACGCAAGATTTCCGCTTCCTGTACGGCGCGGGTCGCGTGGTCCAGGGCGGTGTGGCGACCTTCACCAATGCGGCTCCCGTCGCCGAGGCCGGTCCTTCGCTGTTCTTCGGCGCCGAGGCCAACGACAATCACACCGCCTACCAGAGCGGCATGAGCGCCTGGTGCGGCAACTGCCACGGCAATTTCCACAACAACAACGCGCAGCTGGTCCACCCTTCGGGGCAGACCCTGGGTGGCACCATTGCCACCACCTATGATCTGTACAACGGTACCAGCGATGTTCTCGGTGGCGCTGCGGCGACGTCCTACCTGGCCGCCGTACCCTTCGAGGATGCTGCCAACACGCCGACCTCGACCGCCGGCCCCGCGGCCAGCAGCCAGGTCAGTTGCATCACCTGTCACCGGGCCCACGCCACCTCGGCGCCGGACGCCGGTCGCTGGGACTTCAGTATCACGCTGATGGACGATGACGGTGTGGAATCAGGCTCCTATGCCATTCCGAATCCGTACGACCACAACCAGCGTTCACTGTGCAACAAGTGTCACAGGAAGGACGAGTTCGATCACATCACTCCGTAGGGGTATGATCGACTCAACTTCTTGATCCGATTGTGTTAATCTCAAGGGCGCCCGGGCCGGACGGTCCGGGCGCCCGTCGCAACCGGAAGGAACATCAGTGGGCCGTGCGTTGTTCTCAACCCCTCCTTTGACTGTGTGCCTGGTACTTTGCTGCTGTCTGTTCGCCCTGGTGGCGAGGGGGGGGCCGCGGGACGAACCGGGTCGGTTGCTGGTATTCGTCGAAGTACCGTCCGAAACCCCACCGGCGACCATTCTGGATCTGGCGGGTATCGAGGCTGTCGGTAACGGCAGTGCCGTACGCCAGGTGACATTGCGCCACCAGCAGCTGGATGCCCGCGCCCTGATGGGCAGGCAGATACTGCTGGCGGAAATGGAACTCCCCGCCGGAAGCTACCATGTACTGAAGCTGCATCTGGATGGCGTGCGTACCGCCGTGGGCACCGCGCCGGTGGTGCCGGGCGTCGACCCGGCGGGTTATGCCGTCACTGTGGATATGGAACTCGCCGCGGGGGCCTGCGAAGCTGTTTTCCTGCGCTGGTTGCCCGCCCGCGAGTCGGGCCGTGATCAGCCCTATGTTCCCCGCCTGGAAGTCCGCCTCGAGCCTTTGCCACCCCTGGGGTCGCTGGCCCTGGTGACCCGCCGTGATCCGGGCATGCTGGTGGCAGTGGACCGGATGGCTGGTCGCGTGGTCCACGTCCAGCGTCTGGGTGAGGATCCGCGGGACGTTGTTTACCTGCCCCTGCGCCAGAAGATCTTCGTGGCCCTGGCCGGCCAGGATGCACTCGTGGAGGTGGACGCCCTGTCCCTGCGGCAGGAGCGGGTCATCCCCCTGCAATTCGGGGACGAGCCGAGCCGATTGGCTCTGGCTCCCGACGGCGGCACCCTGCACGTGCTCAATGTCGGTTCGCGCAGCCTGGCTACCTTGAACGTCTGGTCGCTGCAGGAACGTTCACGGGTGGCGGTGGGAGAAGGGCCCCGGGACATGGATGTGGACATCCGCAGTGGCCAGGTCTACGTGGCATGTGAGGATGAGGGACAGGTCCAGGTAGTCGATCCGGACCAGGGCCGCATCGTCGCGACTCATTCTGCGGTGTCGTCACCGGTGGCGGTGGTTTTCGACTCGGATCTGCGCAGGCTCTATGTGGCCAGCGCCAGCCAGTACCGGCTCTTCGGGTTCGACCTGATGGAGGGTGCGGATCTCGGTTCCCAGTCGTTATGCGGCTCGGCGGTGGATCTGGTATTCGAGCCCCGGGCCCACCAGGTTTTTGCCGCGGTGCCGGGCTGCCGGCAGGTGGCCGTGTTGCGTCCCGCCGCCGGCGTCGAGTTCGCTCCCCTGAAGCTGTCCCACTCGCCGCAGCGTCTGGCTTTCGACGCGGAGTATTCCCAGTTCCTGGCCACGGCCCCCGGGGCGGGGATTGTGGTTATCGGCGATCCCCATAGCGGTCGCACCCTTGCCAGCGTGGAAGTAGGCGGGACACCCACAGCGGTGGTAGTACCGTGAGCGGCGCCGTGACCAGGGGGGCTTCGGCATGAGGCGGTTGCCTGGCTGCTGCCTGGTGGGATTGGTCTGCCTGCTGGCAGCCACCGGTGCGTCGGGTGCGATCTGGGATCCTTTCGGCGGCTATGTGGACGTGGCCGCGGTACAGTCCGAGGTCAACGGTCGGGATCGCGAGTCGCTGCGCCAGGACTACAACATATTCTTCGACCAGCGCCTGCTGCCCTACCTGGACCTGCGCATGGCCTACCGGTACTACCACTTCGACCAGGAACTTGAGCTGGCCATGGGCTCGTACCGCAAGGAAGTCCAACCCAGCGGCGAACTGCGTTGGAACCACCCCCTGTTCCTGGCCAGCACCAGCCTGTTCCACCGGGAAGTCGAGATTCCCGGCGACGCACCCATTCTCACCAACAGTATGTTGGCGGTGTTCAAGACCAAGAACCAGCGCTACCCCCTGCTGGAATTGCGCTATGACAACCAGCACACCTACGAGGAGCACCAGGCCCCCGACGAGGACATCCGCAATCGGCGTATCCAGGCCCGGGCGGATTACGACCGTCCCCAGTACCAGACGAGCTACACTTTTTCGGTGACCGAATCAGAAAACATCATCACCGACCTGAAGAGCGATTCGTGGCGGCATCTTTTCCGCTGGTCCGGCATGACCCGGCTGGACGAGGAGGAGCGGACCCGACTTTCGGGGAGCTACAATTTCAGCCATACCACCCAGAATAACGAAGTGCTGGCCGTGGGGGGGACCGTATTGCGGCCGCTGCCCATCCGGCAGGGGCTCTACGCCCTGGACGACGCACCGGACTTCGGAGCCCTCGTTCCGCGGGACGGTCTGGCCGACGGCAATACCGACGCGCCGGTGGTGCCGGAAATAGATATGGGCGGCGCCGGCAACGGCCATAACCTGGGGGCTGATCTGGGCAGTGAGCGCCTCGTGGGTGCTCTTCATGTCTACACCGACCGGCCTTCAGGAGACGCTGTCATCTGGAGCGTGTGGGGCTCGGAGGACAACCAGTCCTGGGACCTGGTGGCCACAGCACCGCCACAGGGCTTCAATACGGCCCT
>QNDV01000389.1 GCA_003646045.1 bacterium | reverse complement strand
GTCACTCAAAGTTTTACCAGAGGCCGGAGGCCGCTTCAACTTTCAACTAACTTTAGGACACTCTCCGAATCCGTTAGTCAAATTTTGAGAAGAACTAACTGGCGCACCTCATCAGTATTCGCCATTCTTCGATACTCCGCTTCACGGCCTTAGTCCGTTCGTAGTTGAGCTCGCGTCCGTATTGGAACAACTCCGTCGCCCATCAAATAGCCCTTATCGCTAAGTCGTATTAGGCTTCGCGGTCCCTTAAATAGGCGATAGGTGGTACCCCCCTCTCGCCCCAGATACAAGATGTAAGACTCGTCCAATTGGGTCTCTGCGGTGTACTTAGTTCCCGCGATGTCATAACTCAAATCAACCGTAACTATATCTCCGTCCTGATAATCGCCCGTGTAATCATGCAGTATACTGAAATCAACATATTCATCGCGCTTGACAACCGCAGTCGCGCGAACAACCAATGCACCGCCCTTTGCCTGTGCAGCACGGGAAAACTGGTCGCTGTGCCCACGTAATTCAGACTCGACCTGCTCAAAGGAAGCTCCGTCTGGATCTGATCCTGCTAAACCGCCTTCGCCTACGAAAAGCCGCGCAAATGCTTTGACACCAAGGTCACCGTTGAAAGCAGGGACCAGGAAACGACGACCCACGGCAAACTCTATTACAGGAAACTGATTCCCGTAATTAGAGTATTGCACAACGTCTGGTATATCATATTCCACCATGTATACCGTGGCATTATCCAACGCCGGCCCCCAATACATTTCCTCGATCTCAAAATCTAACAGCACGATTCCCAACGGCTTGTTATGCTGACGAATAGCTCTATATGACACCTGCCGAAGCACTCCTCTAAATGCCAGGTCACATAGCTCGAGAAGGTCGAAGTCGCTTGCTTCATCTCTCCGGGCCTTGACTGACGGGGCTGCCTTCAAGGACTCTAGTCGCTCCATGCGTACTGGCTCCTCGGTGCCTGGAACAATAATTACCTGCCCTTCATGCAGCGGTAGATCTGCATCTGGCAACGCTATCTCCGGACACGATGTCTGCATAACCGTCGCCAACGGATGAGATGGACTACCATACTTGTACGAAAGACTGTGAATATTGTATTCACCGTCAAGGAAGCAAGGGGACAGTGATCCCGGGATAGATGTCGGAGACGCGGCCGCCACAAATACTGAACCCGGCCCGGTCACATATAGCTGAAATTTCGCTACTAGTACTGCATCCGCACCTGCGACAGATTCGGCAAAACCGACAGTATAGCTGTTTCCCGCTCCAAAATTTGTTGAGTTTCCTTGTAACTCTACAGTTCCCAACGCCACATTTCCTTCAACCCAAATGCTGGCCTCCCAACCCCGCAGGTCACCGTATGGAGAATCCTGCTCTATGACCAAGTATGCTTCGACTAACGCCGGCACCGGACTCAATGTTGGCATACAATTGATCGTATACTCGTTGTCAAAATACACGGATATGCTAATAGATTCACCGCGTGCGATCTGCACCAATAGAGTCAAACTGGTAACCAGACAGAGAATCCAGATCTTTCGCATCAATATCCCGCCTTGTTTGAGATTCTCCTGTACTACAATCTTCTCTCCCAGCACGAACCGGGGTCTGCAATTACGGTCTGCAGTTACAACGATGGACCACCGCGACCTCCAAAATCATCGCTCGTCGATGAACTGTGAATCTATAGTTTCATCCGATTCATTTCCCCTCCGAGTACACCGTAAACTGTCGGTGACATACTCGAGCGGATTCGAGTGCGACCACCAGTACACCCTTCGATCGCTGTACCGCTCCGCCATACCTTTGTCCATCTATTGTAAATGCGACTCCGAAACCACTACCGCCGCTGTTGCATAGACCCAAATGCCTGCAATCACCTAAACCTGCAGGCTTTAAGCCGTCAAACAATCTCATACGACGCCCAATCCAACTGTTAAAAGTGTCCCATTTGTCCCACCTTCCGGAGCCCGTGGGACATCTGAGCGCCGGAAGCGGGACACTTTTTCAATCGCGCGCTTGACAGTCATGCGTGTAATCCTGTCCTTTCACCGTCGCCATGAGCCATCGTCGTTCGCCCTGTATCTACCACCAGAACAATCGAGCCCGGGAATTTTCAAAGTCGTTTTCGCTTTTCTTCCAAGATGCAAACGGTCTGCTGTCTCCGAGCCTGCTCATCGTCGGCCGAAGGTGGCTCTCTCCTTTCAGTTAGGACGAGAAAGGCGAACTCCACGCAGCCAGCCGACCCGCCACAAAGTTTTTCTTTTCTCCTCCCCCTCTGCTCTCCGAGGCCATCTCGTAGATCGAGGCCCTACTTGTGGAACAATCGAGGTGGGAGGTTTTCAAGTGATTTTCTCGTATTTCTTTTGTGCAGGCTCGCATGGAGGCCCGGCAACATTCCGAGACTTTCCGCAACCTATTCATTTACACCGCGTAAGCCGAGAAGAATGTCTCCCGTCTAAGTCGGTGATTTTCTTATTTCGCTTGGACAATGCGCTCTGAAAACCCGCCTGGGGCCGGGATGGGCCGGTCCCGAGAACTGCGCTCGGCGCGCGTGCGGGCCTTCCCTCGCGCCTCGTCTGAGTCCCACCCGCGAAAACCAACGCCGCCTCCGCTTAGATGTAGTCCACGACCCCGCATGTCATCCGAAGCACCCCGTACAGGTGGTCGAATGCGTGGGGCATGCGGTAGTGGTCGAAGGCCCCGGTCGAGCGCAGCCCCGTAACGCCGCTGCTAGATTCGTTCAGTCGACGTACACCACAACTCCGCATCGCCGCCGGTACACCCCATACAGATGATCGAACGCATGGGCCATACGATAATTGTCCAGCGCCCCGGTTTCGGTCCAGCGGTACCGCAGATCCCCGGTCGACATGTCCCGTACCCGACTAGGGGCCTTGACCTGGGCGTAGAACTCCCCGCCGTCGATCTCGGCCGCATGCTCGGGCAGCCACCACCGCTGCTCCTGGATCTCATCGTAGGCCGAGTTGAGTAGGAACGTGCGGTCGACGGTCACCCTACCGGTCCATTTAGGCCACTCCGGCTTGCTTGTCCCGTCGTTTAGAAGTTCGGCGATGTAGACGTGGCCGTGGTGAGACTGCTTGCGCCATCGCTGCACTAGGTGCGGCTCCGGCTGGGCGGAGACGATGCAGCCCAGGACCCGGTACCGTTCCATCAGAGCATCCAGATCGTCGAAGGTCTTCACGCGGCCGATGAACTGCGACCTACGGATCTCGTGGTACCGCTCGCCTTCACCAAGCGTCGAGATCACGACGTAGAAGGACGATGTCCGCATGGAGACACCCATAGAGCATTGCCGGCGCGGGGGGCAGGCCCCGTAGTCGTAGTCGTGGATGCAGGCGTCGAGCAACTTGTTCGTGACTTTCAGCCGCTCACGATCATTCCCCGACAGCAGCTCCGAGATCGCGGTGTCGAACTCGTCGATGAACGGGAACGGAAGCATGGCACACATCAAGGCGTCAGGGCCGTGGTCGTCCTTCTTCACGATCTTGCCGGCTTCGTTCCGGTGGAACCTGAGCAGC
>QNDV01000388.1 GCA_003646045.1 bacterium | reverse complement strand
GGGTTTCTGCCCCGGACCCGGTCCGGGAGGACGTGGCAGCACCCACGTAGTTCGCACCCAGCAGCAGGGGCCAGAGTCGCGTGTCGATCTCCGAGTCGTATCGCCACCTCATGCCCTTGCGGCGTCGGGTCCGCGTTATCTCTCCCCCCCTGGTGGAGAGCGCCATCCGCACGACACCGTGACCGTCGCGGGCCGCGTAGATGGTCAAGGCTCCACCCCGTACCACAACCTCGGCTCTCTGGATCTCCACACCTCCCACGAAACCCACGGTTTCGAAGACTGCGAACCGCTCCAGTACCGCAACCGGACGGGCCGACTCGATAGCCTGTACCGCGGACCTGTCCGCACCGCCAAGCAGACCTGCGAAGCGTTGCGCCGGATGTTCGACGGCAAAAAGCTCGGGATCCGACTTACGCAACCTGTTCCCGGAAACGACTATCCGGCCACAGGCCAGACCGTTCCGGAGGGGATCCAGCATGGCGCGCTGTATTGCCAGCAGCCCCTGTGTATCGCCCGTTTCCTCGGAGAAGGAACTCATTGGAGGTATGTCGAGATCAGCCAACCTGCCGGACAGCGCATCCAGCAATGCCGCGGGATAGGCGGTGCTGAACCTGTCCGTGTATGGCAGTTTTCCGTCCCACGTGGCGACCGATGGACCGGAAGGTCCCGTGTACATTCCACACACCACATGTCTCCGGCCCTCGGTCAGGATATCGGCCACCGGCAGCACGCCGGAACGCGCGAATCGTTCTGCCCAATGCTCGGCGACCAGGAGCTTTCCGGTCGCGTCCAGATCGCGTGATCCCACGGTCCAATCCACGCTCATCAGATGAGGGGCAAGCGTGAACAGGGACTCGGCCTTTGCGCTGAGGTCGCCCAGGTCGGGGCAAGTCTCCTTGTCGTACCGCACAAGAACACGTGTGCCGTCCAGCTTGACGTCGAACCCGAGTCTGCGGAAGAAGAGTTGGATGGCTACGAGATCGGACCCCGGGTGAAGATCGAGTTCGTAGTTGCTCACGCCGAGGTACTGTAGATCGATCATACCGCCGCGTTGGGGTGGGGAGTAGTCTATGCGCAGGAACGCCGGATGATTCCGGAAGGCGATGTAGTAGTGGACCTCATTGCCGAAGACGAAGGCGTTGATCTCGGGAAAATCGCGCTGGCCGTAGAGCAGTTGCTGCGTAAATCCCTCGACCACGATGCGGATCGGATAGGTCAACCATGGATCGGGATCCCGCTCGCATTCGACCTCGAATTCGGCATAGCGAATGGACTGGACCAGCGTCGTATCACCGTTGGCGTCGATCAGGACGAGGTCCACGCTGTTATTCGGGGATCGGCTCGTGTCCACCAGATCCAGCCCCAGCTCCAACCCTTTCTGGTGCAGATATCTCTTGAGACCGTGGACCGTGCGGACCTCCCCCAGATTGCGGGGATCCTCAAACATCTGCACGAGCCTGGTGACTTCCGCACCGATACGGGGGCTGTCATCTTTACCGGCCAGTTCCCGGTTGATCCGCTGTTTGAGGTCCTCGTAGACGTCGCGGAGGATGTGGACCTCCTTTGAGACCGCCTCGAACAGGATTTCATAGTTCTCAACAATACTGTCCATGTGGGCGAGAATGCGTTCGATCTTCCCGCAATCGAGTGGCGCCACATCCATTAATTCACCCAGTAGTTCCGCATGGACGATATTCAAGGCCCGGAACCTGGCGACCGGATCCTCTGCGCCTGCTTCGTGCTCCTCAAGGGTCAGGGAACATCCGCGCGCGACTGCCACAATGTATTCGTCGCCGATGGCGACTTCTCTCAGTCCGGCGAACAACATGGCCTGTTCAGGCGAGACTATCAGGGGCAGGGATCCAGGTACGTCGATCTTCACGTACTTCTGCAAGCGCAGACCCAGATTGAGGCGATCCCAGCCGATCAGGGCAATTACCTCGCGGACCACCTGCACACCGAAATCCGAAGCTGCCTGTTCCAACGATTCCGAGATGGTCGCACCGTGGTCACTGCCAATGATCACCAGGTGGTCCCTGAATCCAGCGTTCGTGTAATCCAGGTAGGGCTCAAGAGCTGCGCGGATAGCTGAACCGAGCAAGGCCCCAGACACCGCGGTCGTTGCCCGGACCCCTTCCGCATCCAGAAGTTTCGCCAGCAGCATACGTACGAAAGTGTGTTTCTTCGTAATGATCAGATTGATCAGCGGGTCGCCCTTGCGGCGACTCCCCCGGCCATACCACAGCCTGAGTGAATGGGTCAAACTCAACGCGGCATCGGCGTCGGCTGCCAAACCGTCCGCGGCGGCAAAGACCTCCGCGAAAGTCAGCAGGACCTTGTCCACGACAACGACACGATCGGCATCGATCAGTTGGCACGTCAGTTCCAGTGATTCCTTCTGGTGTTCCTCTTCTTCGGCACCAAGCATGATTTCCAACAATGGCCAAGGCCGCTCCATCGCGGAGACGGATTCCGCCAACAACGCGAAGACGGGACCGGAGACGGTCCCGTCATGAGCCGCATACATGCGAGCCAGGTTCGTAAGGACCTCCAGGCCAGGCTGTGATGGTGGTATTCCCAGGAGGTCACTGAGGCGGCTGCAGCAGTCCGCCACCTGCTCCTCGTCGCCCATGATCAGTTCCATCTCCTCAGAGATGGTTGCCATGAGTCCCGAGACCCTTTGATCCGGTGGTCCGATGGAATAGCCAGGTTTGTCACGCCGCATTGGACGCCTCCGAACAAGACCTGCGGATCGATTCTCTTTGGCGGTCACCCCTATATTAGGAGCTTACCGTCAATAGGTGCTAATTATTTAACATCTCCTACATAAAATCTAGGATACGTGATGCCAGCGACATAGGGTCCACCATGATGCCGGGAATGTCGATTTTTCCCGACGGACCAAGGATTCCCGGATCGCTCTCCTGCTGGCTTCCATGGCTTCTTTCAACAAGGCCCTCAGCGGTGGTGGTTACGGGCCTCTCGTGACCGGCGTACAAGTTCTGAGTGGGATTCACCTGCATGGTCGGAGTCATCCTCTTTCTCGGTCGGGGCCATGGATTCGATCTTCACCTGATGATCCCCATGGTGACGGGAGCCCTGCTCTCCATTCCGTTTTCCACCGAATTCGTAAGACTTGATTATGTAGTGACCCGCCGTGAGCAGGGAGCGCGTGTCGGCTACAGTTCCAGTTCCTCCGCCACCGGCACCAACGCCGCCAGCACATGCGCAATGAGTTCGTCCTGTTCCAGTCCCAGTTCGATTGCCCCCTCGGAGATCTCCGCCCGGTTCACCTTGGCGGCAAAATCCTTCTTCTTCAGCTTCTTGCGCACCGACTTCACCTTAACCTGGGCGATCTTGCGGTCCGGCTGCACCATGGCACAGGCCATGCAGAACCCGCACAGTTCATCCACCGCGAACAGCCATCGCGCGCAGTCGTTGTCCCGCGGCACATCGGTGTAGCTCGCATGGCTCAGGATGGTGCGCACGAACTCTTCCGGGTAGCCGCGCTCGCGCAGGATCTCCGCGCCCTTGAGGGGATGATCCGGTGCCTCGGGAT